>NZ_LDNX01000043.1:0-130408 GCF_001027955.1 Kocuria sp. SM24M-10
AGCTTCTGGCCGGTTTGGGCATGGGGGAAGAGGGACAACGCACTCCCGGCACCGTGCGCGAAGGAGTGTCCTGGATTCCGTCATCCCGCTGTGAGGCGCTTCTCGTCACGCTCCACAAGTCGGAGAAGGACTTCTCGCCCAACACCATGTACAAGGACTATGCGATCCCTGAGACGCTCTTCCACTGGGAGTCGCAGAACCAGACCACTCCGGAGTCCGCAGCGGGACAGCGGTATCAGCACCACACCGCGCAAGACAGCCACATCATGCTGTTCGTCCGCGAATCTCCGACGCAGGAGGCGGGCACCTCGCCATATGTGTTTTTGGGTCCTGTCGACTACGTATCGCACGAAGGATCCAAGCCCATGTCGATCGTCTGGAAACTGCGGCGCCCAATGCCCACCACGGTGTTTTCCGCAGCGAGCACGGTAGCGCCGCACATTTAGCCTCGATCCACCGATGAGCTTGGGTGACAAGCGGGTGCCGTGACGCAGAAATGCCCCTCTGATCAGGAAGAATAGAGCTTGCTAAAGATTCTGTTCGACCGATCCGAGAGGCATCTCGTAGGTGCAATTCAAGCATGCTCCCGCTGCGGTGTCAGCGAAGTTCGATGACCCGAATCTTGTGTCGGCCGCAGGGCTGGTCCCGATGCTCCGCCTGGCCCGCACCGCAGGGCTCGATCAGCTCGCGCAGGTCCGGTTGACGGTCCCGTCGGATAAGGGCGCGAACGCGGGCAGCAAGGTGATGGCGCTGGTGGCGGGGATGCTCGCCGGGGCGGACTCGATCGACGACATGAACGTGCTTCGTCACGGCGGGATGGGCAGGTTGTTCGACCGGACGTATGCGCCGTCGACGCTGGGCTCGTTCCTGCGGGAGTTCCGGTTCGGGCACGTCCGCCAGCTCGACGCCGTCGCCTCCCGGACCCTGGTGAACGTCGCGCAATCCGCGCCGCTGCTGCGGGCGTCGAACGGCGAGCGGGTAATGGTGGATCTGGACGACACGATCATCGAAGTCCACGGATACCAGAAGCAGGGCGCGTCGTTCGGGTACTCCGGCGTCCGCGGCCTGAACGCCCTGTTCGCCACGGCGTCGACATCGCAGTCGGCGCCGGTGATCGTGGGGCAGCGGCTGCGGCAGGGGAAGACCGGTTCCCCGAAGGGTGCCGCACGGATCGTCGGCGACGCTCTCGCCACCCTCCGCCGCATGAACCCCGGGACCAGCGCCCGGCCGCTGCTGCGGGCAGACTCCGCGTTCTACGGTCACGCCACCATCGGCACGGCGATCAAGGCCGGCGCGGACGTATCGGTGACCGTCCGGATGGACCCCGCGGTGAAGGCGGCGATCGCGACGATCCCCGAGGATGTGTGGGAGATGATCGAGTACACCGACTCGATCCGTGACGAGGCCACCGGGCGACTGATCTCCAAAGCAGAAGTCGCCGAAGTGCCCTTCGTCGCGTTTCGGTCGAGGAAGATCGTTGAGCGGGTTGAAGGTCGTCTAGTGGTGCGGCGGATCCCGGACCTGAACCCGAAGCAGGTCGAGCAGCCGACACTGTTCGACATCTACCGGCACCACGCGTTCTTCACAACCACCGACAAGACAGTGATGGGCACCGTGGTGGCGGACAAGACCCACCGGGCACACGCGATCATCGAGCAAGTCCACGCCGACCTGAAGAGCGGCCCGCTCGCTCACCTGCCCTCCGGGGTGTTCACCGCGAACAGCGCCTGGCTCGTCCTCGCGGTGATCGCGTTCAACCTCACCCGCGCCGCCGGACTCATCGCCGACCACGCCGGCCGGCTCGCCAGAGCGACGACCGCGACGATCCGCCGCACTCTCATCTCCGTGCCCGCGCGGCTGGCGCGGTCCGCGCGCCGGGTCACACTGCACCTGCCCGAGGCCTGGCCCTGGCAGGCCCCGTTCGAGCAGCTCTTCACCGCGACGCACGCACCACCACCGGCCGCGACCAGCTGACCACCGCCGCGCCCGCGGCACGACCAAGGACCAAGTGGACGACCGGGATGCGACGCCCGGAACACACCCCTGCCCGCGGCGCATCATCTCGCACCGATCACGCCAGGACGGCCAGCCGAAGGCTCATCGGTGGATCGAGGTTTAGAGGCGCGGACGGCGAGGTTCAGAATTCGATCACCTGCCGCACCGCTCTTCCTGCGTCCAGCTCGTCCATCGCCTCGTTGATCTGGTCCAGCGTGATGTGCGAGGTGATCAGCTTCTCCAGCGGCAGCGCGCCGTCCCGCCACATCTGCTCGTACTTGGGGATGTCCACGGCCGGCACGGCGGAGCCGAGGTAGCTGCCGATGATCTGACGGGCCTCGGCGGTAATCTTCAGCGGCTCGATCTGGGACATCGCCCCCGGCGCCGGCAGGCCCACGGTGACGGTCACCCCGCCCACGGCGGTGGCGTTGAACGCCGTCTCGAACGCCCGCGGGTGCCCGGCGGCCTCGATCACCACGCGCGGCTTGTCCTCGAGCGCCACGAGCTCGTCCGGGGTGAGCGCCTCGTCCGCACCGAACTCCGTCGCCAGCTCCAGCTTCTCGGCCAGCGCGTCCACGGCGATCACCCGGCGGCAGCCCACGGCCTTGGCGACCAGCACCGCGGCGAGTCCCACGCCGCCGAGGCCGACCACGGCCACGGCGTCGTCGGGGGTGGCCTGCGCGGCGTTGATCACGGCCCCTCCCCCGGTGAGCACCGCGCAGCCCATGACGGCCGCGATGGGGGCCGGGACGTCCTCGCCCACGGGCACCACGGAGCGGCGGTCCACCACGGCGTGGGTGGCGAACCCGGAGACCCCCAGGTGGTGGTAGACGTTCCCACGGGACGCGGAGCTGAGGTGCCGGGAGCCCTCGATGAGGGTGCCGGAGGCGTTGGCCTTCGACCCGACCGTGCACGGCAGCAGCCCCTCGGTCCGGCACGCGGCGCACTCGCCGCAGCGCGGCAGGAACGCCATCACCACGTGCTGGCCCTCCGTGAGGTCGGTGACCTCGGCGCCCACGTGCTCGACGACGCCGGCCGCCTCGTGCCCCAGCAGCATCGGCAGGGGCCGCGGCCGGTTGCCGTTGACCACGGAGAGGTCGGAGTGGCACACCCCGGCGGCGGTGATCCGCACGAGCAGCTCGGTGGGCCCGGGCTCGCCGAGCTCGAGCTCCTCGACGCGCAGCGGCTGCGACTCCGCGTACGGGGCCGAGGCCTCCATGGTCTCCAGGACGGCTCCACGAATCTTCACGACGACCTCCGGTCTCGGTGCTGGGCTGTGACGCCGTTCACCGTATCGCCCGGTCCGGGAGTTATCGAGGACGTGCGCCGGACCGTCCCGCCGCGGGGTCGGCCCGTCCCGGCCCGTGCGGAGGAATCGGCAGTATGCGTAGTATCGGGGTGCGGCACTGCAGGAGAACCCCCGTCGCCGCCGGGACCCCCGACCTGAAAAGTGAGAGACCCCCATGATCGGATTCATCGTTGCCGGACTCGTCATCGGCGCCCTTGCCCGGCTCATCAAGCCCGGCAAGCAGCACCTCGGCCTGATCGCCACGCTGCTGCTGGGCCTGGCCGGCTCGGTGATCGGCGGTGTCATCGCCAGCGCGCTGGGCACCGGCGACATCTTCGAGCTCAACGTCCTGGGCTTCATCGTGGCCGTCATCGCCGCCGTGCTGCTGATCGGCGTGGCTGAGAGCCTGGCCGGGCGCAACAAGGCAGCACGCAACAGGGCCGTGCGCTGACTCCTCAGCCGAGCAGCACAGGCAGGAGCAGGCCGATCACCGTGAGCACGGCACCGGTCCAGAACAGCCACCGCGTCATGCGGTAGGGGGCCGTGAGCGCCCATCGCCGCGGATCGCGGACGCGGTAGTACACCGTCACCTCGGCCCCCGGGGCGGGGACCGGCGCCGGCGGGTCCGGCCACGGCTCCTCGTGGATCTCGTACCGGGTGGTGTGCCAGCGCAGGCAGGACTGCCCGTCCGTGAGCACGTGCAGGGCCTCGGTCCGGTGCCAGCCGAGGTAGAGGCACCGGATGAGCAGGGCCGCCACCACCAGCGCCACACCGGTGTTGGTGGCGGCGGCACTGAGCACTTCGAGCAGGGCCGCTCCACGGAGTCCGGTCACGGATGCGAGCCTATCGACCGGCCGCCCGGGCCACCGTGCGACGCCCCCGAACTCCCAGCCATCTCCCGGCCGGTGCGCCGGACCGCGGCCTCAGGCGGTCGCCGGCGGGGCGGCCCGGTCGGCCAGTCCCCGCCGGCGGGCGAGGACGATCAGGACCGCGGCGATGGCCGAGATGACCAGCATCGGCACCAGCATGAACGGGCCGCCGGCACCGGCCGAGCGGTCGAGCCCCTCGCTCATCTGGCCCGCGGCGGTGGCCACCAGGAAGAGCATGACGTTGTTCGCCGCGTGCACCAGCGAGGCCGCCTCGAGCCCGCCCGTGGCCTGGCTCAGCAGCGACATCGCGATCCCGAAGACCAGGTAGTAGACGATCAGCCACACGTCGGTGGCGAAGTGCGCGATCGAGAACAGCACCGCGCTCACGCCGGTGCCGACCACCAGGGACGGGACGGTCCCGGAGACCCATGACCCGGCCGCGCGCTGGATCACGCCGCGGAAGATGTACTCCTCGGACGCCGCCTGCAGGGGCGTGGTCAGCAGGACGACCGCGAGGAAGGCCCATGCGGTCGCGTCCAGGGACAGCGGGCCGGGCGCCTCGACGAGCGCCACGAGCCCCACGTAGGCCACGAACAGCGGAACGATCACCAGGGCGGCCCGCCCGCACCAGCCCCAGCGGAAGCGGCCCAGCACCGAGTGCAGGGTGCCGACGGGCTGCCGGTGCAGATACCGGTGCAGGAGCAGGGCGACGACGGCCGAGAGGACCAGCGTGAGATTGCTGGCCAGCAGCAGCACCGGCGTCATGGTGATCCGCCCGCTCGCGAGGTCGTCCATCGTGGTGGAGCCCAGGACGAGGTCGATTCCCATGGCGCCGAAGGTCAGCACGATCGACAACAGCAGCACCGCGGCGCAGAGGACGAGGATGCTGGTGAATCCCTTCCACCAGCGGTTGCGGGGCGTGCGGTAGAACTCCGCGTAGGTGACCGGCGCCGTCGCCGGGAAGCCCGGCTGCGGGGCCGGGCCGCCGGGGTGGCCCGGATACGGGGCTGCCGGCCACCCCGCGGGCGGACCAGGAGGCCGGACGCCGGAGGGCGCGGGCGCAGGAGGGGCGTCGGGCTGCCAGGGGGCCGGTCGCCGCGGAGGCTGCGAGGTCATGCCCTCAGCGTAGTTCTCGGCACCGACCCCGGGATTTTGGGGCCGGGGGCCGGGCCGGTGTCGCGGACGGTCAGGAGGGACCGGGCGAGGGAGTGCCGCCGTCGGCCGGGGACGGCAGGTAGTGCTCCAGCGGGGAGAACTCCGGCTGTGAGGAGGCGTCGCCGACGGCGTGGGCGCCCACTGCGTTGGCGGCGCGCAGGGCCGTTCCGTGGTCGAGCCCGGCGGCGAGGGCCAGCACCAGCGCGGTGCAGAAGGCGTCGCCGGCGCCGACCGTGCTGACCACGGCGACCTCCTGGGCGGGGGCGGAGGCGACCTGCCGCCCGTGCGCGTAGAGGGCCGAGCCCCGGGCGCCGTAGGTCACCGCGACGAGCTTCGCGTCGGCGAGCTCGGGGAGGCGGGCGTACTCCGTCTCGTTCACGATGACGAGGTCACACCGCTCCACCAACTCGGCCGGGAGGGACCGGGCCGGGGCGGCGTTCAGGGCGAAGAAGCCCGGGGTCCGCCGGGCGGTCTCGCACACGGTGTCGAGCGCGATCTCCAGCTGGCAGAGCACGACGTCCTCCGGCGCGAAGACCACGTCCTCGATCGACACCTCGGTGTTGGCCCCGGCGCAGACGGTGATCTGGTTCTCCCCGTGCCGGTCCACGGTGATGAGGGCGGTGCCGGTCGGCGCCGCCACGCGGCGGACGCCGGTGGCGTCGACGCCGACTGCCGCCAGGCGGCGGAGGAGGAGCCCGCCGTCCGGGTCGTCGCCGACGGCGCCGATCATCCGGGCGCGGCTGGCCAGCCGTGCGGCGGCGACGGCCTGGTTGGCGCCCTTGCCGCCCGGCTGCCGCTGCAGGTCCGCGCCGATGACGGTCTCCCCGGGCGCGGGCAGCCGCTCGCACACGGCCGTGAGGTCGAGATTGATGCTGCCCACCACGGTGAGCGCAGCCCCCACGGACTCCGCCGGTGCGGCCGGGCCGAGCCGGCGGAGGGTGTGCAGGAGGTGCGGGGCGAAGTCCTCGGCCAGCTCGAGCACCACGCGGCACCGGGCTCCGGCGGGTGCGGGATAGCCGGCGAACCGCCCGCGCAGATCGCAGATCGTCTGGCCGCGCCCGGGACCGTCGGTCGTGTCGACCTGCACCGTCACCCTCGGCGCGAGGGCCGGTTCCACGGTGCCGGCCGCCAGCGCCGCGGCCAGGGGGTCGTGCAGGGCGGACAGTGGGCGGCCGAAGACCCCGGTGTAGAACTCGGCGTAGCGCTCGAGCATCGCCGCCAGCGGGGGCAGCGCGGGATGGTCGATCGCCGCGAGCTGCTGTCGCTGGTCCTCGTCCAGGCGGTGGTCCATGGTGACGTCCAGTGGCACGAGGGTCACGTCCCACGGAGCGGCGAGCACCTCGGCGGCCGCCTCGGGGTCGTGCGAGATGTTGGCTTCGGCGACCGGCGTGCGGTTGCCGGGGACCAGGGCGGCGCCGCCCATGACGGTGACGCCGGCGACCAGCCCGGGCAGGGCGGGGTCCTGTCGCAGGGCGCGGGCGAGATTGGTCAGCGGGCCGGTGGCCAGCACGTGCAGCTCGCCCGGGTGCTCGTGGGCCAGCCGGATGAGCATCGCGTCCGCCGTCTCGGTCACCGGCTCGGCGGGCGCCCGCGGCAGGTCCACGTCCCCGGTGCCGTTGGTGCCGTGCACCGCCGGGGCGCCTCCGCCGAACCGGCTGCCGAGCGGATCCTGCGCGCCGACCGCGACCGGGATGTCGGAGCGGTCCAGCAGGGCCAGCAGGTCCACGGTGCTGCGGGCGGCGGTGGCGGCGTCGGTGTTGCCGCTGACGGTGCCGACGCCCCGCAGGTCGACCGAGGGGGTGGCCACCAGGTAGGCCAGCGCGACGGCGTCGTCGATGCCGGTGTCGCAGTCCAGATAGAGGAGCCGGGCAGCCGGATCGGTCATCGCTCTCGTCCTTCGGGTCGGTCGAGGACAGGGGCCCTCGCAGCGCTCACGCTAGAGTACGCGGTACCACGCCGGCGGCGCCGAACGCAGGAGGCCGTGCCCGCACCGACGTCGTCGCCGGCACCCCGGGCACACCCGACGGAAGGACAACCGGACATGCTCGACGTGCTGTGGGGCGTCGGGGGCATGATCGCCCTCCTCGCCATCGCCGTCCTCTTCTCGGTGGACCGCCGCAGGATCCGCATCCGCACCGTGGCCCTCGCGCTGACCATCCAGGTGGTCTTCGGCGTGCTGGTGCTCTACGTCCCGGCCGGACGCGCCGTGCTCGAGGCCCTCACCCTGGCGGTCCAGGCCGTGATCAACTCCTCCGGCGCGGGCATCGACTTCCTCTTCGGCCCGGTCCTGCCCGAGGAGGGCTCGGTCTTCGCATTCCTGGTGCTGCCGGTCATCGTGTTCTTCGCGGCCCTGACGTCGGTGCTGTACTACCTGGGCGCCCTGCAGTGGGTCGTGAAGATCATCGGCGGCGGCCTGGCGAAGCTCCTCGGCACGACCACGCCGGAGTCGATGAACGCGGCGGCAAACATCTTCGTGGGGCAGACCGAGGCGCCGCTGGTCATCAAGCCCTACGTGGCCGGGATGACGCGCTCCGAGCTCTTCGCCGTCATGTGCGGCGGGCTGGCCACCGTGGCCGGCTCGGTGCTCGTGGGCTACTCCCTGCTCGGGGCGCCGCTCGAGTACCTGATCGCCGCCTCGTTCATGGCCGCGCCGGCCGCCCTGCTCATGGCCAAGCTCCTCGTCCCCGCCGGGGCGCTGGAGGACGCCCGGGATGCGGCGCCGGCGGATGCGTCCGGGCGGACCTCCGACGACGCCGCCGGTCCGGCGGGCTCGGCGCACCACGCCGGTGACTCGGCGGCGAGCGCGCCGGCGCAGAAGGAGCGCCGCGGCGCCTCCCGGTGGCTCGCCCGCGGCTCCCGGCGCGGGGCGACCTCCTACGCCGCCGTCGAGTTCGCCCGCCGGGAGGACGCCCAGGCCGCGGCGCGCGGCGACGGCGCCGCCACCCGACCCGACGATCTTGTCCGGTCGCACGATGCCGCCCAGCCCGGCGACTCCGCCCGGCCCGACGACGTCGCCCGGTCCGCCGACCCGGCAGGGGTGTCCGCCACGGACGCGGCCGACGGCGCGACGGGCGGCGCGAGGGGCGATGCGACGGACGAGGACACGGAGCCGGCCAACGTCATCGACGCCGCCGCCCGCGGCGCGTCCGACGGCCTGAGCCTGGCCCTCAACGTCGGCGCGATGCTCATCGCCTTCATCTCGCTCATCGCGCTGATCAACATCGTCCTCGGCGCGGTCGGCGGCCTGTTCGGATTGGAGGCGCTCACCCTGGAGCAGCTCTTCGGGTACGTCTTCGCGCCGGTGATGTTCGCCGTGGGGGTGCCCTGGACCGAGGCGATCGACGCGGGCAGCTTCCTGGGGCAGAAGCTGGTGCTCAACGAGTTTGTCGCCTTCGCCGACTTCGCCCCGCAGATCGAGAACTACTCCGCCAAGACCCAGGCCATCGTGACCTTCGCCCTGACCGGCTTCGCGAACTTCGGCTCCCTGGCGATCCTGCTCGGCGGGCTCGGCGGCATCGCCCCGAGCCGCCGCCGGGACATCGCCCGCCTCGGCCTGCGGGCCGTGCTCGGCGGGACGCTCGCCAACCTCATGAGCGCCGCGATCGCGGGCATGCTCATCGGCTGACCGCGCCCGGAAGGTCCGCCCGGCCGTGCTCGCCCGGACGGCCGGGCGGCGTCCGGTGCGCGGCCTGCTAGGCCTGGGCCGGGTCCTCGCCGAAGACGTGGCCGCGCTGCTCGGCGTAGAACTCCGCCTCCGCGGGCTCGGGCCGGTCCTGGCCGTTGAGCAGCCGGTGCCACAGCGGGTAGTAGGCGGGCAGCTGGGACGCGGACGTGATCCGGTCCCGGGCCTCCTGCGGCAGCGTCAGCTCGGCGGCGTCGAGGTCCTCCTGCAGGTGCTCGAACCGCCGGGCGGCGATCACGGTCCCGTCGATCCCCGGGCGGCCCAGGATCCAGGAGATCACCACCTGGGGGATCGTCCAGCCCAGCTCCCGGGCGATCTCGTCGAAGAGCTCGATCAGGTCGTAGGCCCGGTCCCGGTCCACCACGTGGGGCTCCGGCCAGCCGGTGCCCTGCCGCGTGTCGGACGGGGTCTCGGTCCCGCGGCGGACCTTGCCGTTGAGCAGCCCCTCCCCCAGCGGGCTCCAGCCGAAGGTCGCCAGCCCGAGGTCGCGGGCGGCCGGGACGATCTCGTACTCGATCTCCCGGGCCTCCGGGGTGTAGTAGGCCTGGTGGGCCACCGGGCCCTCCAAACCGGCCAGCCGCGCCTCGTAGACCGTCTTGGCCAGCTGCCAGCCGTTGTAGTTGGACACGCCCCAGTAGCGGATCTTCCCGGCCCGGATCAGCTCGTTGGCGGTGGCGATGGTCTCGGTGATCGGGGTCTGCCCGTCCCACTGGTGCAGGTAGAGCAGGTCGAGGTGGTCGGTCCTCAGCCGCTTCAGGCTGTCCTCGACGGCCCGGGTCACGTGGATCCGGCTCGCGCCGCCGTCGTTGGGGCCGTCCCCGGTGGGGGTGCGGGCCTTGGAGGTGAGGACGACGTCGTCCCGCTTGCTGCCCAGCACCTCGCCCAGCACCCGCTCGGCGTCCCCGCCGGAGTACAGGTTGGCGGTGTCGATGAAGTTCACGCCGCGGTCCAGGACCTCGTCGATCTGCCGGCGGGCCTCGTCCGGGCCCAGCCCCGCGATCTTCTCGAACCCTCCGCCGGAGCCGAAGGGGATGGTGCCCAGGGCCAGCCGGGAGACGTACAGGCCGGAACTGCCGAGTCGGGTGTATTCCATGGAAGAACTCCTCTGCTCGTGGTGCGGTGCTGGTGCTTCCTGCCGGTGCTTTCCGCGGGCGGCCGGCGGACCGGGCCCGCGGGGCACGGTATGAGGCAACGCCGGACCGGGGCTCAGGAATTCCGGGAGCGCGCCTCGGCGGTCGTCAACCGGTGGGCCAGCGTGGTGAACTCGCCCACCGCCTCGGTCCAGTCCTCCAGGAGCGCCCACAGGCTCAGGCCCTGGTGCCGGCGCTGCTCGATCCGGTCCGCCACGGCGGCGAAGACGGCCGAGCGCAGCTCGGTGTTGATGTTGATCTTGCCGATGCCCGCCAGCGGCGCGCGGACCAGCATGGTCTCCGGGATCCCGGAGGCGCCGTGCAGCACGAGCGGGGTCCGCTCGGCGGCCTCGCAGATCTGCTCCAGACGGCTCCAGTGCAGCCGCGGGGTGCCCCGGTAGTGCCCGTGCACGTTGCCCACGGCCACGGCCAGCAGGTCCGCCCCGGACCCGTCCAGGAACCCGGGGACCTCCCCGGGGTCGGTCATGCCGCCGGCCTCGGAGGTCATGGCCGCGTCCTCGTCCCCGGGCAGGCTGCCGAGCTCCGCCTCGACCACCACGCCGGGGCCCACGAGCTCCCGGGCGCGGGCGACGAACGCGGCGTTCGCGGCGGCGGGCAGGGCGGAGCCGTCGGCCAGGACGGCGTCGGCGCCGGCCGCCACCGCGTGCTCGATCAGGTCCAGGTCCACGGCGTGGTCGAGCTGGACGCACACGGGGGTGGCGGCGTCGTCGGCCAGTGCGCGCAGGGCGGTGACGAGGCGGCGCCCGCCGGTCCCGGCGGCGGCCTTGGGCGGGACCAGCAGGATCACCGGGCGGCCCGCCCGCTCGCTGGCCTCCACCACGGCCTGGGCGGTGGTGAAGTCGTAGGTGCTCAGCGCCGGCACGGCGGTGTGGGCGGCGAGGGCGGAGGTGACGACGTCGAGCAGGTTGGCGCGCATGGGCACAGTCCTTCGGGATATGCGGTCAGCGGTCGGCCGGGGAGACGTCCCCGAGCACGTAGGTCTTCAGGTCGGCGAGCGTCTGCTGCATGTGCTCGTCCATGGCCTGCCGGGCCCGGGCCGGGTCGGCGGAGGCCAGCGCGGAGACGATCTTGCGGTGCTCGGCGACGGCGTGGGCCTGGATCTCCGGCACCCGGGACGTCTGGGCCCGCCGCTCCGTGAGCACCCGGTGCAGCGGCTCGAACAGCACCGCGATGAACACGTTGCCCGAAGCCTCCAGGATCCGCTCGTGGAAGCGCAGGTCGGCGGTCACGAAGGCCGCCATGTCCTGGACCCGGTGGGCGTCCTCCATGGCGTCGGCGTCCCGGGCCAGACCGTCCAGCTCCTCGGCGGAGAGCCGCCCGGCGGCCAGCTCGCAGGCGCCGGACTCCAGGAAGCGGCGCAGCTCGATCAGCTGCACGGCCGCCGCCGCGTCGTCCTGCCCCTCCGAGACCGCCCGGATCACGGCCTCGAGGGACGCCCACCGGGACAGGGGGTTCACGAACGTGCCGCGCCCCCGCTCCACGCGCAGGATGCGCTGGGCGCCCAGGGTCTTGATCGCCTCCCGCACCGTCATTCGGCTGACCTGGTGCTCCGCGCTGAGGTCGATCTCACCGGGCACCACCGACCCGGGCGGGAAGTCCCCCGCGATGATGCGGTCGAGGAGGGCGTCGGCGACCTGGTCGACCAGGGACGGGCGGGCCATGGTGCTCCTCCTGGGTGCGGTGGACGGCTGGCAGCGGCACCGGTGCGCGCTCCCGCCTCTGGGGAGAAAGCCTAGCAACCGAGCCATGTCAGATGTCTGGTCTTCTCCCGGGGAGAGGCCGAGCGTTGACCACGTGTCCTACCTCACATAATATGTCTGACATCTGACAGATGGACGTTGTTCCCCGAGTCCCCGGGTCACGACCGGCGCTGACGCACTCACTCCGATGTCCTGCCCCGATGTCCCGCCGATTGGAGATCCTCGCATGACCACACCGCGCACCCTGCTCGTGCTCGACGACGACCCCACCGGGTCCCAGTGCGTCCATGACGTCGACGTCGTCCTCGAGCTCGACCCCGCCCCCGTCCTCGACGTCGTCCGGAACCCCGGGCGCACCTGCTTCGTGCTCACCAACAGCCGCGCCCGTCCGGAGGCCGAGGCCGTGGCGATCAACACCGAGCTCGTCTCGGCGGTGCTGGGACGCCTGAAGGCCGAGGGCCTGCCACTACCCCACCTGGTCTCGCGCAGCGACTCGACCCTGCGCGGGCACGTCATCGCCGAGCCCACCGCCCTGGCGGACGTGCTCGCCGGACAGGGAGTGGCGGTGGACGGGTTCCTCTTCGCCCCGGCCATGATCGAGGCCGGCCGCTACACCGAGGACGACGTCCACTACGCCGTCCTGCAAGGGAAGCCGATGCCCGTGGGCGAGACCGACTTCGCCGCCGACGCCACCTTCGGCTACTCCTCCTCCGACCTCAAGGACTTCCTCGTGGAGCGCTCCGGCGGGGCGCTGGAGCGGGACGCGATCCTGTCCATCGGCCTGGAGGACATCCGCACCGGCGGAGCGGCCGCGGTCGCGGACATCCTGCGCCGGGCGAAGGACCGGGCCTGGGTGGTGGTCAACGCCACCGACTACGCCGATCTGGACACCGTGGCCCAGGCGCTCGCCGTGCTGGAGGCTGAGGGCCGCACCTTCGTCACCCGCTGCGGGCCCTCCTTCGTGCGCCCGCTGGCCGGTCTCACCGGCTCCCGCGAGCTGGACCCCGAGGACATCGTGGTCGGCCCCGGGCGGCTGCCGCACGGACTCGTGGCGGTCGGCTCCCACGTGGGGCTGACCAACCGCCAGCTGGCCGAGCTGCGGACCCGGCGGGAGCTCTTCGAGGTGGAGCTGGACGTGCCCACCCTGCTCGACGACGCCGCCCGTCCCGGTCACGTGGCCGACGCGGTCGCGCGGATCGTCGAGGCGCTGGCGAGCCGCGACGCGGTGGTGTGGACCAGCCGCGAGCTCGTGCGCACGGAGGACCCCGACGAGTCGCTGGCCATCGCCCGCTCCGTCTCGGACGCCCTCGTGGAGGTCGTGCACGGCGTGGCCCGGTCCCGCCCGGCGTGGGTCGTGGCCAAGGGCGGGATCACCTCCCACGAGGTCGCCCACCGGGGCCTGGGCATCCGCCGGGCGAGCGTGACCGGCCAGTTCTTCCCCGGCCAGATCTCCCTGTTCCAGCCCACCGACGCCCCGGACACCACCCAGGGCGGGCCCTATGTGGTCTTCCCCGGCAACGTGGGCGGGGAGTCCGCCCTCGCCGACGTCGTGGACGTCCTCGACCGGGCCGCCGAGCGCGCCCGGTCCGCCGCACACCCCCGCACCTCTGATCCCCAGGAGAACCCGTCATGAGCACACCCCTGTCCGTCGGCTTCCTCGGCCTCGGCGTCATGGGCGCCCCCATGGCCCTCACCCTGGCCCGCGCCGGCTTCCCCGTCCGCGGCTTCGACGTCTCGCCCCGCGCCCAGGAACACATCGGTGACGCCTTCGAGCTGCTGGCCGACCCCCGCGAGGCGGCGGCCGGCACGGACGTCGTCGTCGTCATGGTCGCCACCGGGGCCCAGCTGCACGAGGTCCTGTTCGGCGAACGCGGCATCGCCGGGTCCCTCGGCCCGGACACGGTGCTGCTCGTGATGGCCACCGTCGGTCCCCAGGCCGTGGAGTCCTGCGCGCAGGGCCTCGAGGCCCGCGGGGTGCGGCGGATCGTCGACGCGCCGGTCTCCGGGGGAACGGCACGCGCCGCCACCGGCGAGCTGCTCGTGATGGTCGGCGGCGCCGAGGAGGACGTGGCCGTGGTCCGGCCGCTGCTGGACGCGATGGCCGCCAACGCGCCCCTGGTCGGGCCCCGGGTGGGCGACGGGCAGCGCTTCAAGGTGGTCAACCAGCTGCTGTGCGGCGTGCACATCGCCGTGGCCGGCGAGGCGCTGGCCCTGGCCGACTCCATGGGCCTGGACCCCGCGCAGTGCCTGGAGGTGCTCTCCACCGGGGCCGCCACGTCCTTCATGTTCGAGGACCGCGGTCCGCGGATGCTGCAGGGCGATCAGGCCGAGGTCCGCTCCGCCCTGGACATCTTCGTCAAGGACATGGGCCTGGTCACCGACGCCGCCCGGGCGGTCGAGCAGCCGGTGCCGCTGGCCTCGGCGGCCGAGCAGCTCTACGTGCGCGGCCGCCGCGAGGGCCACGGCCGGCACGACGACTCCTCGGTCTTCGACATCCTCCGCTCCCGGTAGCCCCGCCCCCGGCAGCCCCGGGCCCCCGGCCGGTCAGGCCCGGGGACCCGGGGCGGCGACGAGCTCCTCGCGCATCTGCGCCACCGCCGCGCGGATCGCGGCCATCACGGCCTGCACGGCCGGGCGGCGCAGCAGGTCCGACCGGGAGACCACCCAGTACTCCACCGGGAACCACAGCTCCTCCGGGAAGAGCCGCACCAGCTCCGGGACGCGCTCGGCGAGGTAGCAGGGCAGCAGCCCGATCCCGGCCCCGGCCCGGGTGAGCTCCACGTGCACCACCGAGGAGGTGGCGCCCACGCCCTGGCGCATCCGCGGGAAGCGCCGGCGCGGGATGTCGAGCTCCGCGACGTCCTGCATGGAGTCCACGAAGTAGATCAGCGGGTGCTCCTGCACCTGCTCGGCCGTGCGCAGCGGCGGGTGGGCGGCGAGGTAGTCCTGGGAGGCGTAGACGCCCAGGGAGTAGTCGGCCAGGTGGAAGGCCTCCTTGCGGGAGACCTCCGGGCGCCCGACGACCACCTCCAGGTCGATGCCCACCGGGTTGGTCTGCGCCCGCCGGGCGGCGTTGATCATCTCCAGCCGCACCCCGGGGTGCTCCTGGACGACCTGCCGCATGGCCGCGCCCATGACCACGCCCCCGAACCCGTCCGGGGCCAGCGCCCGCACCACGCCGCTGACCGAGCTGCCGCGCCCGCCGGGCCCCAGGGGGAGGGCGTCCACGGCGTGCTCGATCTCCTCGCCGGCGGCCACGAACGTCCGGCCCAGCTCGCTGGGCTCCCACCTGTCCCCGGAGCGCACGAGCAGCCGGGCGCCCACGGCCCTCTCGAGCCCGGCCATCCGCCGCGACACGGTGGTGTGACTGAGCCCGAGGTCCGCCGCGGCCCCGGCGTAGGACCCGTGGCGGGCCACGGCGAGCAGGAGCAGGAGGTCGTCAGCGCCGTGTGACAAGGGGCTTCTCCTCCGGAGCGGAGCGCAGCACGGATGACTGCGCGAATTCGGGCGTCGTGTGCATTTTTGCACAGGCGCCGTGAGCGCATGGTCATTGTGAAGCGCACCACAGATCCGCACACTGTAGGCAAACAATGTGACCACAGTCACCGTTCACCCAGCAGCAGGAGAAACCCATGAGCACTGAGGACAGGGTCGCCGCCTCGGCGGACCCGAACGACTCGCCGGAGAACCGGGGCGGGCTGAAGAAGGTCGTGGCGGCCTCGATGGCCGGCACGGTCGTGGAGTGGTACGAGTTCTTCCTCTTCGCCACGGCCTCCACGCTGGTCTTCGGCCAGCTGTTCTTCGTGGACACCGGCAACCCGCTGGACGGCATCCTCAAGGCGTTCCTGATCTACGCGGTGGGCTTCATCGCCCGCCCGCTGGGCGGCATCGTCTTCGGCCACTTCGGCGACAAGTACGGTCGCAAGCACCTGCTGCAGATCTCGATCGTCATGGTCGGCGCCGCCACCTTCCTCATGGGCTGCCTGCCCGGCTACGACCAGATCGGCTACTGGGCCGCGGCCATGCTGGTGGTGCTGCGCTTCGTGCAGGGCTTCGCGGTGGGCGGCGAGTGGGGCGGGGCCGTCCTGCTCGTGGCCGAGCACTCCCCCAACAAGGAGCGCGGTTTCTGGTCCAGCTTCCCGCAGGCCGCGGTGCCGCTGGGCAACCTGCTCGCCACCATCGTGCTGCTCACCCTCTCCTTCACCCTCTCCGAGGAGGCGTTCCTCGCCTGGGGCTGGCGCGTGGGCTTCTGGCTCTCGATCGTCATCGTGGCCATCGGCTACTACATCCGCACCCACGTGACCGACGCCGCGATCTTCAAGGAGGCCCAGCAGGAGGTCCTCGAGAAGAAGTCCGCCGCCTACGGCGTGGGCGAGGTCTTCCGCCGCTACCCGCGCGGCGTCTTCGGCGCCATGGGCCTGCGCTTCGCGGAGAACATCCTCTACTACGTGGTGGTGACGTTCTCGATCACCTACCTGTCCACCCAGCGGGACGTGGACACCAGCCGGATCCTGCTGCTGCTGCTGATCGCCCACGTCATCCACGCGATCTGCGTGCCGATCGTGGGCCGGGCCACCGACAGGGTGGGCCGCCGCCCGATGTACGCCGCCGGCGCCGCGCTGGGCGCGGTCTGGGCCTTCGTCGCGTTCCCGATGTTCAACACCGACAACAGCTTCATCATCCTCGCGGCCATCACCCTCGGCCTGGTGATCCACGCGCTCATGTACGCCGGGCAGCCGGCCATCATGGCCGAGATGTTCCCCACCCGGATGCGCTACTCCGGCGTCTCCCTGGGCTACCAGGTGACCTCGATCGTGGCCGGCTCGCTGGCCCCGATCATCGCGACCGCCCTGCTGCGCGAGTTCAACTCGTGGGTGCCGATCGCCGTCTACATCGCCGCGGCCTGCCTCGTCACCCTGATCGCGGTGGCGACGCTGCGCGAGACCAAGGGCATCTCCCTCCAGGACGTCGACGCCGAGGACCGGCGCCGGCTCTCCGAGGAGAAGGCCGCCCAGGACCGGATCTCCTGATCCCCGCCGCCCCGCACCGCCCGCGCCCAGCGGCGGACCGGTTCCCCGGTCCGCCGCTGGGCGCGCTGTGCACGCCCCCCGCCGCGGGGCACCCCGCAGTTCACGACCATGCAGTTCACGACCTCGCTGAAGGGAACACACGATGACCACCATCACCTGGATCGGCCTCGGCCACATGGGCAACCCGATGTCCGCGAACCTCGTCCGGGCCGGCCACGAGGTCCGGGGCCACGACGTCAGCGCCGCCGCCATGGCCGCCGCCCGGGACAGGGGCGTGCAGACGTTCGACAGCTTGGAGGAGGCCCTCCAGGGAGCGGAGGTCGTGTTCACGATGCTGCCCAAGGGCGAGCACGCCCGGGCGGTCTACCTCGGGGACACCGGCGTCATCGCGCTCGCGCCGAAGAACGCGCTGCTCGTGGACAGCTCCACGATCGACGTGGAGACCGCGCTGGATTTGCACCGGGCCGCCCGGGAGGCCGGCTTCCGCTTCGTGGACGCCCCGGTCTCCGGCGGGATCAGCGGCGCCGCCGCCGGCACCCTGACGTTCATGGTCGGCGGGGAGGCCGACGACGTCGCGGCCGCCTCCGCCTGCATCGAGCCGATGGCGCGCAAGATCGTGGCCACGGGCGAGGCCGGCACCGGCCAGTCGGCCAAGATCGTCAACAACATGATGCTGTTCATCTGCCTCGAGGCCTGCGCCGAGGGCTCCGTGCTCGCCGACCGGCTGGGTCTGGACCCGAAGGTGTTCTGGGACATCGCCTCGGTGTCCTCCGGCAACTCCTGGGCCCTGCAGACCTGGTACCCGGTGCCCGGCATCGTGGACTCCGCCGCGGCGAACAACAACTTCGAGGCGACCTTCAGCGCGACCCTCGCCGCCAAGGACGCCGGCCTGGCCCTGATGGCCGGCGAGCAGACCGGCGTGCGGCTGCCCGCCGCGGAGCTCGTGGCCGAGCGGCTGCAGCAGCTCATCGACGAGGGCTACGGGGACAAGGACTGCTCCCTCATCACCAAGTACGCCGCCCCGGACGGGAAGATCGCGGGCTGGGACCCGGAGAAGGCCTGAGCGGCGACCACACACCAGGAGGACACCATGCAGGACACCAAGCAGAGCGCCGAGGTGCGCGCGCAGCAGGACGCCGAGCAGGGCGCCCAGGGCCCCCGGGGCGCCGGGGAGGTCATCGAGCACTTCATCGACGGGAGGCGCCACGGCGGCTCCGAGCGGACCGCGCCCGTCTACAACCCCGCGACCGGGCAGGTGGCCAAGCAGGTGCTGCTGGCCTCGGCCGAGGAGGTCGCTACCGCGGTGGAGGCCGCCGAGGCCGCCCTGCGCGGGTGGCGGGCCACCAGCCTGGCCAAGCGGACCGCGATCATGTTCAAGGTCGAGAACATCATCCGGGAGCGCACTCCGGAGCTGGCCGAGATCGTCACCGCCGAGCACGGCAAGGTCCTCTCGGACGCGGCCGGGGAGATCGCCCGCGGGCTGGAGAACGTGCAGTTCTGCACCGGGCTGATGCACCACCTGAAGGGCGAGCACCTCGAGCAGGCCGCCACCGGCGTGGACGTGCACCAGATCCGCCAGCCGGTGGGCGTGGTCGCGTGCATCACCCCGTTCAACTTCCCGGCCATGGTGCCGCTGTGGATGATCACCACCGCGATCGCCGCCGGGAACACCGTGGTCCTGAAGCCCTCGGAGCGGGACCCCTCCGCCTCCGTGTGGATCGCCGAGGCCTTCGCCGAGGCCGGCCTGCCCCCGGGCGTGCTCAACGTGGTGCACGGGGACAAGGTCGCCGTGGACGAGCTGCTGACCAACCCGCTCGTGAAGGCCGTGTCCTTCGTGGGCTCCACCCCGATCGCCCAGTACATCTACGAGACCTCGGCCGCCCACGGCAAGCGCGTCCAGGCGCTGGGCGGGGCGAAGAACCACATGGTGGTCATGCCGGACGCCGACCTCGACGGCGCGGCCGACGCCGCCGTCTCGGCCGCCTACGGCTCCGCCGGGGAGCGCTGCATGGCCATCTCGGTGGTCGTGGCCGTGGGCGACACGGCGGACCCGCTGATCGAGAGGATCACCGAGCGGGTCGGGAAGCTGACCATCGGCCCGGGCACCGACCCGGCCTCGGAGATGGGCCCGCTCATCACGGCGCAGGCCCTGGAACGGGTCAACGGCTACGTGGCGGGGGCGGAGGCCGAGGGCGCGACCGTCGTCGTCGACGGCACGAAGCAGGAGTTCGAGGGCGACGGCTTCTTCACGGGCGTGTCGCTGATCGACCACGTGAAGCCGGGGATGAAGGTCTACGACGAGGAGATCTTCGGCCCGGTCCTGTCGGTCGTGCGGGTCGGCAGCTACGACGAGGCCGTGCGGCTGATCAACTCCAACCAGTTCGCCAACGGCACCGCCGTGTTCACCCGCGACGGCAAGACCGCCCGGGAGTACCAGTTCGACATCGAGGTGGGCATGGTGGGGATCAACGTCCCGATCCCGGTGCCGATCGGCGCGTTCTCCTTCGGCGGCTGGAAGAAGTCCCTGTTCGGCGACACCCACATGTACGGGCCGGAGTCGTTCAACTTCTACACCCGCCGCAAGCTGGTCACCACCCGCTGGCCCGAGCCCTCGGAGTCCCAGATCAACCTGGGCTTCCCCACCCACTGACGGCGCCCCGCAGGACCCCTCCCCCCGACTGGCCCCGGGCGCCCCGGCCGGCCACGACATGCCGTGGCCGGCCGGGGCGCTCGCGCACGCCGGGCCCGCCCGGGCGGGATCAGCACGCTGCGGGAGCGGCCGGCGGCGGGAGCAACCGGTCACGTGCGCTCGGCCCGGGGCGGGAGCGGCGTCGTCGTCGGCCAGCGGCCTCGCTAGGCTGGGAAGGCCCCCGCACCCGTCCCGGAAGGACGCCCGTGAAGTCGATCGTCGCGAGCCTGCTCGTGCTGGCCCTGGTGCTCACCTCGGCCGGGGTGCTGCTGACCTCCCTGGACGCCCAGGAGTGGCTGCCCACGGTGGTGCTCGCCGCGCTGGCCTACCTCGGGACCTTCGCGCTGTACCGGCGGATGCGGGACCGCTACGCCAACCGGGAGGACTGAGCCCGGCGGGGCTCAGCGCTCCCGGCGGGCGCGGCGCCAGGCCCGCCACGCCCCGGTGGACCACAGCGCCCACACGACCAGCAGCGGCTGGAACAGCAGACGGACCGCCCGGACCCGGTCGGTGTCCAGGCCGAAGGCGTCGGTGCGCGTGAGGTACTGCGAGACGTTGCCGGGGAACACGGCCACGAAGAACGCCGCCACGACCCAGCCGACGGCCGCCCGGTGGCGTCGCAGCACGAGCAGCGCGACCCCGAGCACGATCTCGACCACTCCGGAGACCAGCACCACGGCGTCCGCGGGCACCGGCAGCCACGGGGGCACCTGGGCGGTGAACTCCTGCCGGGCGACCGTGAGGTGGCCGATGCCCGCACCGAGCAGCACGAGGGCCAGGGCCACCCGGGCAAGCGTGCGGGGGACGGACGTGGCGGGGACGCCCGGCCGGGCGGAGGAGGACATGCCCGGAGGCTAGCAGTCGCCCCCGGCCGCCCCCGCGGCCAGGCACCCCGGAGGTCGGGCGCCCCGAGCAGCCGGACGACCGGAGGCCCCGCACGCCCGGGCGGCCGGGGATGCTCGGGAGCGGTCAGGAGCGGTCGAAGTCGGCCTTGCGGATCAGCCCGTGCACGCCCACCGTGCGGTCCACCACCTGGGAGATCGCGAAGTCCGCGGCGGCCGAGAGGTAGGCGTAGGCCACGGCCCGCTCCATGCCCCTGTCCTGCTCGAGGAAGTCGAGGGCGTTGAGCACGGCCCGGCGCATCGCCACGTCCAGGTCGGAGTTCTGCTCGCCGCCGCCGGCGCCGTCCGGGTCGGAGAGCCCGATGGGGATCCAGTGCTCGGCGGTCTCGGCGAAGGGGTAGTGGTGGGCCACGGACGGGGCGTCCCCCTCCCCCGCGCGGCAGACGGTGAGCCGGAAGGTCCCGCGCAGCGAGCCCTCCATCGCGGTGAGCGCCACCTCGCCGTCACCCATGGCCATGTGCGGATCACCGACGTAGAACAGGGCGCCGTCGGTCTGCACGGGCAGGTAGAAGGTGGAGCCCACGCCGAGGTGGCGGATGTCGATGTTGCCGCCGCCGAGGGTGGGCGGGATCGAGTTCAGCAGGTCGTCGGTGGGCCCGGCGCCCCGCTGGTGGGCGACGCCCATCATGCCCATGAAGGGGCGCAGCGGGAAGCGCACCGCCCCGCCGGCCATGACGCCCTGGCCGTGCTCGACCGGGGTGAACGTGGAGACGTTGCCGTACTCCTCCGGGTTCCCGGTGGCCCGGCCGTCCGTGCCCACCGCCGGCAGGATGTCCTCCACGAGGAGGTCCGCCACCGGGCCCCCGCGGGCAGGTCCCGGGAGCGCGCCCTTGCCGTGCCGGCTGGAGACCACCCCGTACGGCACCCGCAGGTCCGCGCGCAGGGTCTCGATCTTCAGGACGTCACCGGGGCGGGCCTCCTCCACGAACACGGGTCCGGTGACCACGTGCGGGCCGTCGCGGTCGAAGTCCCGCTCGGTGCGGTCGTAGTCGCGGGCGATCTCCACCGCGTCGTCGAGCACCCGGGACCGCGGAACGCCCTGCCCGGCGAAGAACTCCACGGGGTCCCGACCCTGGTCCTCGAGGATCCCCTCGTGGGAGACGGCGTCGATGGTGACCGTCCGCCCGGAGCGCATGCGCAGCGCGGGTTCGGCGTCCACGGACGGCACGTAGCCCCACAGGACGCGGTCGACCTCGGAGGGCAGGTAGTGATCGCCGGGGATCGGGCCCCGTCCCGGCTGGAGGACAGTGCCGCGGAAGCCGGGGCGCCCGCCCCGTCCCGCGGCGTGCCCGGCGGCGTGCCGGCCACCGGCGCCCGGGGCGGCGGCGGCTGCGGCCCCCGCGCCGGTGGTGGTGACGGCGCCGGCGGCGGCCACGCCGGCGGCCGCCCGGAAGAAGGTGCGCCGCCCGAGGCCGCGCTGGAGTTCGTCGGCGGCTCGTCGTGCCAGGTGCTCACGCATGGGTGGTCTCCCGAGGTCGGATGCGGGTGCGTCGAATGACTACGACCTTAGGGAGACGGTGTTACGGGTTCGGCGCCCCCGTGTTTCGGCACCGTGACGGCGCGGGGGTTGGACAGGTCACCGGGCGCCCCGGCCGTGGTGCTCCGACCGGCGGCAGGCAGCCCGACCTCGTCGTCGGAACCGCGCACGGACGCCCGCGTGACCTGCGTCACCCACAGTAGGGGCTCGGGCGCGGTCGTGGTGAGTGCATGCGCAATATGACCATTGCAACTGCACACGCCGAGGAATCGGCGCGTGTTCCGGCGGTCTCAGGCGAAGTCGGCCTTGCGGATCCGTCCGTGCGCGCCGACCGTGCCGTCCCCCAGACGGGTGACGGCGAACTGGGCGGTGGCCGAGAGGTAGGCGTGGGCGATCGGCCGGTCCAGGCCGCGGTCCCGCTGCAGGAACTCCACCCCGGCGCTCACCGCCCGGTGCATGGCCGTGGTCATGCAGAAGGACCGCGCGTCGTCCCCGGCTCCGGCCTGACCCGCCGGCTCCTCGGGCGCCTCGACGCGCGAGTGCCCGACGACGATCCAGTGCTCGTCGGTCTCGGCGAACGGGTGCCGGTGGGCCACGGAGGGCAGGTCCTGCGTGCCGGCCGGGCACACGGTGAGACGGAAGGAGCCCTGCGGGTCTCCCTCGGCCGAGCCCAGGGCCCGGCAGAGCTCCCGGGGACAGAAGGCCGTGCCCTGCGTGCGGACCGGCAGGTAGGCGGTGCATCCGGATTCCAGCGGTGCGCTCCCGCCGGCCAGGCCCAGCACCTCGACCCGCAGCACATCCCCGGGCCGGGCGGCGGCGAGGAACGCCCGGCCCGTGGCGAGGTGCGGGCCGGCGCCGTCGAGGGCGGGGATGTCCTCGTGCTCCTGCGCCGGGTACGGCGCGGGGGCGGGCGGGACGTCCGGGGCGCCGGGAACCGTGGCGGCAGGCTCGGGACGCCGGAACCCGGGCACGCCGATCCCGGAGGACGGGTGCGCGGCGCGCGCGGCGGCGGCACGGGCCCGCGCCCGCTCCTCCTCGGTGCCGGCGGGTTCCACGGTGCCGGCGGGTTCCACGGTGCCGGCGGGTTCCACGGTGCCGGCGGGTTCCACGGTGCCGGCGGGTTCCACGGTGCCGGCGGGTTCCACGGTGCCGGCGGGTTCCACGGTGCCGGCGGGTTCCACGGTGCCGGCGGGTTCCACGGTGCCGGCGGGTTCCACGGTGCCGGCGGGTTCCACGGTGCCGGCGGGTTCCACGGTGCCGGCGGGTTCCACGGTGCCGGCGGGTTCCACGGTGCCGGCGGGTTCCACCGCGGTGCCGCCCACCACGCGGAGCGCCCGCCGCCGCGCATGCGGCAGGGAGGGCGCGGGTCCTGGTCCGGCGTGCTCGGTCATGGGTGCTCCTTGGGGGCGGGGCGGGTGCTGCTCCGAACTGTAGGAAAGCCGTGTTACTGCACCGGGCACGGGACGTTTCCGAGACGTGACGGCGCCCATAACGAGACGAAGCATGCCACGGACCGGCGCACAAGCCCCATAGATGACGATTGCGACGAGGAGGCGGCCCTTCCGCCTCGGCGGCACGCCATAGTCTGGCGGGATGGAAGTCCACAAGGCCCAGGCGTTCCTCGCCGTCGCCGAGGAGCTGCACTTCGGCCGGGCGGCCAAGCGCCTGCACATGGCGCAACCACCCCTGAGCCGGCTGATCCGGCAGCTGGAGGCCGAACTGGGCGCCACCCTGTTCGAGCGCAGCACCCGCCACGTGACGCTCACGCCCCAGGGCGAGGCTCTCCTCGAACCGGCCCGGGAGCTGGTCATGCTGGCCCGGCGGATCAAGGACGTGGTCCGCAAGTCCCAGCAGGGCGAGATCGGGCGGGCCCGGCTCGGCTTCGCCGGGGCCTCCGTGAACCAGGCGGTGGGCGAGCTGGCGCGGCAGGTCCGCCGGCTGCGCCCGGGGATCAGCCTGGAGCTCTACAGCTCGCAGTTCTCCCACCTCGGCCTGCAGAAGGTCCTGGACGACTCCCTCGACCTGGTGATCGGCCGCTGGGACTTCCTGCCCGCGGAGGTCGACTCCCGGCTGGTCGCCCTCGAGGAGCTGCTCATCGCGCTGCCGGAGAGCCACCCGCTGGCCGACCGCGAGACCGTCGACGTCGAGGACCTGGCCGAGGAGGCCTGGATCGTCCTGCCCGGAGGGGCCGGGGCCACGCTGCCCAACCGGCTGAACACCCTGGCGATGAACGCCGGCTTCGTCCCGCGGATCGTGCAGGTGGCCCCGGACTCCTGGACGCTGGTGGTGCTGGTGGGCGCCGGGATGGGCATCTCCCTGATCCTCTCCAGCGTGCGGGACAACGTGCCCTCCCGGGGTGTGGTCTACAAGCCGCTGACCCGGGAGCAGAAGCCCGTGGAGGTCCGGCTCATCTGGCGCCGGGGGGACCCCAATCCCGCCCTGCAGTCGGTCATCGAGATCTCCGAGACGGTGTTCCCCGCACCCGCCGACTTCTCGGTCCCGGAGGACCCGCTCCCGGCGCCGTGACCCCCCCTCCCCCGCTCGGGGGACACGACACCGGGTGCGCCGGGGGACACGGCACCGGGCCACGGCACGGGGCCGCGCCGCCGGGGACTCCGCCACCGTGGCCCCGTGCCGGGCGGCTCAGCTGAAGGCCGAGATCCCGGTGATGTCCCGGCCCACGAGCAGCGCCTGGATGAAGTCGGTGCCCTCGTAGGTGGAGACGACCTCCATGTCCGTCATGTGCCGGATGACGTGGTTCTCCAGCAGCAGCCCGTTGCCGGCGAGCAGGTCGCGGGCCTCGTTGCAGATCCACTTGCCCTTCTGCGCGGTGGCCATCTTCACCATCGAGGCCTGCGCGTTGGACAGCTGCCCCCGGTCGGCGAGCTCGGCCATCCGGTTGCACAGCAGCTGCATGGCGGTGAGCTCGCTGAGCATGTTCGCCAGCCGGGACTGCACGAGCTGGTAGCTGCCGATCGCGTGGCCGAACTGCTTGCGGCGGGAGGCGTAGTCGGCGGCGATCTCGAACGCGGCCATCGCGTGGCCCACGGCCTCCCAGGCGGCGCCGCCGCGGGTGGCCTGCAGCACGCGGGAGACGTCCTTGAAGGACCGGCAGTGCTCCAGCCGGTTGGCCGCGGGCACCCGCAGGCCCTCCAGCACGATGTCGGCCTGCTGGATCGCCCGCTTGCCGACCTTGCCGGTGATGACCTCGGGCCGGTAGCCGGCCGGGTGCTCGCCGGCGTCGGTCTTCTCGACGACGAAGGCGTTGACCTTCCCGTCCTCGGTGCTGCGCGCGAACAGCACGACGACGTCGGCCGCGTGCCCGTTGCCGATCCAGCGCTTGTGCCCGTCGATCACCCAGCAGTCCCCGTCCCGGCGGGCGGTGGTCTCCAGGGCCACCGAGTCGGAGCCGTGCTCGGGCTCGGTGAGGGCGAACGCCCCGGTCTTCTCCAGCCGGGCCATGGCCGGCAGCCAGCGGTCCTTCTGCTCCTCGGACCCGAGCATGTTCAGCGCGCCCATGCACAGGTTGCCGTGCACGCCCAGGAACGTGTTGATGCTGCCGTCCACCCGCGCCATCTCGCGGGCGACCATCCCGGCGGCCTTCCGGCTCATCCCCGGGCAGCCGTGGCCCTGGATGGTGGTGCCGATGATGCCCAGCTCGGCCAGGCCGGGCAGCAGCTCCCACGGGAACTCGGCGCGCTCCCAGTAGTCGTTGATCAGGGGCAGCACCTGCTGCTCGGCGAAGGCGCGCACGCGGTCTCGCACGGCGATCTCCTCGGGGCTGAGGTCGTCGTCGAGCCGGAAGTAGTCGGAGGTCGCGGCGCCGGCGGGAACGGCCTCCGGGGACGCGGTCGAGGGAGCGCTGGAGGTGGTGGTCATGGTCGGTCCTTTCGTCGGCGGGTCGCAGGACCCGCGGTGGTGGGAAGGGGCGGGGGCGCCGGGGCCGGCTCAGGGCCCCGGGTGACCCGCAGCAGCAGGAGCAGGCCCAGGGCGGCCACGGCGAGCGCGGGAAAGACGAACAGGGAGGCGCCGGTGGCCCAGGCCAGGGAGACCGCGGAGTAGCCGGCGGCCATGGAGAGGAAGCGGATCATGTTGTGGATGCCCACGGCGGCGCCGGAGCGGCCGGCGGGCGAGAGGACGAGCTCCGTGGCCGCCGCGCTCTGGGCGAGGGCGATGCCGATCCCGGCGAGCACGAGGCCCAGCACCACCAGGGACACGACCACCCAGCGGGCCACGCCCAGTCCGGAGGTCGCCATGGCCACGGTGACCACGGGGGCGGCCAGCACGACCAGCGCGACGCCGCGGCCCAGCTGCACCCGGCTGCCCAGCCGCCGGCCGATCCGCGCGGCGGCGGGGCCGGTGGCCGTCATCGCGAGCGCGAGCGTGAAGACCACGACGCCGATCTGCGCCGGGCCCAGCCGCAGCTCGGCGCCGAGGAACAGCGGCACGGCCACGATGGCCACCGCCAGGGTCCCCATGGCCAGCCCCGCCCCGGCCGCGGCCGTGAGGTAGGCCGGGTCCCGCAGCAGGGCGGGGTCCAGCAGGGGCCGGGGCGCCGTGCCGTCCGCCGCCGACCGGCGGGCCCGGCGCCGGGAGAGGTGGGCGAACAGCCACCAGCCGAGCACCGCGCAGGCCGCGAGCAGCGCCACCGCGGTCCACGGGCCGGTCTGCCCGGCCAGCAGCACGGCGGTGGCCGTGGAGCCGCCGCCCACCACGAGCCAGGCCATCGCGGCCACGTGCATGGGCGGGCGGCGCCGCCCGACCTTCGGCATGGACGCCGCGAGCAGGGCCATCAGCACGAGCACCAGCCCGGCGTGCACGAGGAAGACCCAGCGCCAGCCCAGCGCCTCGGTGAGGAGCCCGCCGAAGGGCGGCCCCACGGCCTGGCCCACGCCGATGGCCGAGGCCCACGCGCCCATGGTCTGCGCCGTGCGCTCCGGCCAGGTGCTGACGAGGGCGGCCTGCACGCACGGCGGGATCGCGCTGCACGCCGCGCCCTGCACCGCGCGGGCGGAGACCAGGGTCTCCAGGCCGGTGGCCGAGGCCGCCGTGAGCTCCGCGAGCACCATCACCCCGAGCGCTGCGATGAGCAAGACCTTCACCCCGAGCCGGTCGCCGAGCCAGCCGGCCAGCGGCACCGCCGTGGCCATGGCGATCGTGAAGGCGCTCACGGCCAGGACGGACTGCTGGGCCGTCATGCCCAGATCCGTGCGGATCACCCACAGCGGGGCGTTGATGACGTTCGAGGACATGGTCCCCAGCGCGGTGGTGGCCAGCAGCGCCGGATAGGCGATCCGCCCCGCGCCCCGTCCGGGCCCCGCCGCGGCGCTCATGCACGTGCGGTCACGGAGCCCGGCACCGGGGCGGGATCCGGCGCCGGCCCGAGCCCCGTCCCC
The DNA here is from genome assembly GCF_001027955.1 of Kocuria sp. SM24M-10. NCBI lineage: Bacteria > Bacillati > Actinomycetota > Actinomycetes > Micrococcales > Micrococcaceae > Kocuria > Kocuria sp. SM24M-10. Next base: position 27,335 of record NZ_LDNX01000043.1, read on the forward strand.
GGGGCCGGCTCGGACTCCCGGACCGCTGCGGCCCGCTGCTCCGGTTCCCGGGCCGGCTCCGATCCCGGGGACGGTGCTGGGCCGCGCTCCGGGTCCGGGTCCGCCCCGGAGGACCGCTCCGGATCCTGCTCCGGGTCCGGGTCCGGGTCCGGGACGACCAGGCCCTCCAGGACCGTGCGCACCCCCTCCGGCAGCGGCACGGACCGTCCGGTGGCCGGGTCCGTCTGCACGAGCACGGTGCGGGCCCGGGCCGCGGCCCGGCCGTGCTGGCGCAGCTCGTAGGCCACGGTGTAGGAGGAGCGGCCGAGCCGGGCCACCCAGACGTGGGCGGTGAGCTCCGGGCCGTGGTCGATGGGCCGCAGGTAGTCCAGGGACAGGGACACCACCACCCGGGGGCGGGCGGGGTCCGGGACGCCGTCCTCCCCCAGCCAGGCGGCGACGGCCGAGAGCCGGGCCTCCTCGATCAGGGTCACCACGCGGGCGTTGTTGACGTGCCGGTTGAGGTCCTGGTCGGACCAGCGCACGGGCAGCACGGTGCGGTGCACGGCGCTCATGACGCCTTCCGGACCGCTGGCCGCCCGCGCTCGAGCCAGGCCAGGACCCGGTCCCGGTCGCCGTCGAGCCGCGGCGGGGCCTGCGTGTAGTCGACCGGGGTGCGGCTGAACTCCACCGGGTGGCGGACCGTGGGGATCTCGCGGTCCCCGGACCCGGCGAGGACCACCGGGTCCAGGCCGAGCCCCTCCGCGAACCGGACGCCCTCGTCCACCCCGAGGATCGGGGCGCAGGGCACCTGCACGGCCTTGAGCCGCTCGAACCAGTCCTCGGCGTCCCGGGCGGCGAGCCGTTCGATCATCAGCCGGCGCAGCTCCACCCGGTTCGCGTTGCGCGCGGAGACCGTGCGGAACCGCTCGTCCTCGGCCAGCTCCGGGGCCCCGAGGCACCGGCAGAGCCGGGCGAACTGCCCGTTGTTGCCCACGGCGATGACGATGTCCTTGTCCCGGGCGGGGAACGGCTCGTAGGGGTAGAGGCTGGGGTGCTCGTTGCCCATCCGGGTGGGCACGCTGCCGCCGGCCACGTAGGCGGCGGACTGGTTGACCAGCCCGGACAGGGCCGAGGTGAGCAGGTTCAGCTCCACGTGCTGGCCCGCACCGGAGGCCTGGCGCTCGTGGAAGGCGCCCAGGATGCCGGTGGCCGCGTGCAGGCCCGTGATGACGTCGAACAGGGCAACGCCGGCCCGGTACGGCTCACCGTCCTGGCTGCCGGTGAGGCTCATCATCCCGGAGAGGGCCTGGGCCAGCAGGTCGTAGCCGGGCAGGTCCGCGCCGCCGGCGGTGCCGAAGCCGGTGATCGAGGCGTAGACGAGGTCCGGGCGCCACGCGCTGACGCTCTCGTAGTCGAGGCCGTAGCGGGCCAGCCCGCCGGGCTTGAAGTTCTCCACGAGGATGTCCGCCCGGGCGACGATCTGCTCCACGACCTGGAGCTGCTCCGGGTCGGCGAAGTCCAGGGCGATCGAGTGCTTGTTCCGGTTGACCGAGAGGAAGAAGGTGCTCTCCCCGTCCCGGTGCGGCGGCACCCACGCACGGGCGTCGTCCCCGGCGGTGGACTCCACCTTGATCACGGTGGCGCCCATGTCCGCCAGGAGCATGGTGCAGTAGGGCCCGGCGAGCACCCGGCTGAGGTCCGCGACCACCACCCCGGCGAGCGGGCCGGTGCCGGGGCGGCCGAAGATCTCCTGCAGGACGCGCAGGTCCTCGAACTGGCTCATGTCGTCTCTCCTCGTGGTTCGGTGGGTGCGGCGCGCGGGTGGCGGCTCAGCCGGCGTACTCGTACCAGCCGCGGCCGGTCTTGCGGCCGTAGCGGCCCTGCTCGTAGAGCTTCTGCACGGAGGGGTGCGGCAGGTCCGCGGGGTCCCCGCTCTGCTCGTGCTCGGACAGGCGGATCAGGTAGGACACGTCGATGCCCACCAGGTCCATGAGCTCGAAGGGGCCCATGGGGTGGCCCAGGGCGGTGCGGGCGGCCACGTCGATGTCCTCGAAGCCGGCCACGCCGTCGGCCTCCAGCCGCAGCGCCTCGTCCCGCAGGGCCCCCAGCAGGCGGTTGGCCACGAAGCCGGGCACCTCCTGGTTGAGCCGCACCGGCTGCTTGCCGAGCCGGCGGGCCAGTTCGAGGGTGGTCTCCACGGTCGCGTCCGAGGTCAGCGGGTTGCGCACCACCTCGACGCAGGCCATGACCAGCGCCGGGTTGAAGAAGTGCATGTTGCACACCCGGTCCCCGCGCCCGGTGGCGTCCATCAGCAGGGAGGAGGGGATGGTGGAGGAGTTGGTCGCCAGGATCGCGTGCTCGGGGGCGGCCTCGTCCAGGTCGGCGAAGAGCTGCCGCTTGATGTCCAGCCGCTCCACGGCGGCCTCGAGCACGAAGTCGGCGGTGCGGGCGGCCTCCAGTGAGTCGGTGGTGTAGGCCATCCGGGCCAGGGCGGCGTCGACCTCCTCGCGGCTGCGGCGGCCCTTCTCGGCGAGCCGGTCGAGGCGGCGGTGCACCTCGTCCCGGGACCGCTCGAGGGCGGCGGGGTCGAGGTCGCTGGTGGTGACGGGATAGCCGGCCAGGGCGAAGACCGCCCCGATCTGGGTGCCCATGGCCCCGGATCCCACCACGAGGACGTCGTGGACGGCGTCGATGCTCGGCTGGGGGTTCATGGTGGCTCCTTCGAGAGGCCGCGCGGGGCCTCGGGTGGTGGATCGTGGTCGGTGGGTTCGGCCGTGGTGCCGGCCGTGGGGTGTCTCAGGCGTCGCGGAAGCGCGCGGGCCGCTTCTCCAGGAAGGCGCTCGCGCCCTCGGCCTTCTCGTCGGCGGCGTAGAGCAGGGACTGGGCCAGGCGCTCCAGCAGCAGCCCGGTGCGCTGGTCCGTCTCGGCGCCGCCGCGCACCACGAGCTTGGCCAGGCGCACGGCCAGCGGCCCCTTGGCCAGGATCGTCCCCGCGGTGCCGAGCGCGGCGTCCAGCAGCTCCTCGGGGGCCACCACGCTGGTGACCAGGCCGATCCGCAGGGCCTCCTCGGCGTCGATGATCCGGCCGGTGAGGATCATCTCCTGGGCCCGGCCCAGGCCCACGAGCCGGGACAGTCGCTGGGTGCCGCCGGCGCCCGGGAGGATGCCGAGGCCGGCCTCGGGCAGCCCGAACCGGGCGCGGTCGGCGGCGATCCGGATGTCGCAGGACATCGCCAGCTCGTTGCCCCCGCCCAGGGCCACGCCGTTGACGGCGGCGATCGTGGGCAGCTCGAGGTCCTGGATCCGGTCCCAGAGGCGCTGCATCCGGGCCCGCAGCCCGTCCTGCAGCGTGTAGCCGACCAGCTGGGAGATGTCCGCGCCGGCCACGAAGGACTTCTCCCCCGCGCCGGTGAAGACGACCGCGTCGACGTCGGCCCGCCGCTCGCACGCGTCGAGGGCGGCCTCGATCCCGTCCAGCACCCCGACGTTCAGGGCGTTGCGCACCTCGGGCCGGGTCACGGTGACGACGGCGACGCGGCCCCGCAGCTCGACGACGACGGTGCCCGTCCCCGTCTCGATGCCGGCGTCCGTGCCGGTGCTGGTGTCCGCTCCGGTGCCCGTGGTGGTGTCCGCGGCCGGGTCGGCGCCGGTGGTCGTGCCGGTGGTGGTGTCCGCGGCTGGGTCGGCGCCGGTGGTCGTGCCGGCGTCCGTGCCGGTGGTGGTGTCCGCGGCCGTGCCGGTGGTCGTGTCCGTGGTGGTCTCGCTCATGGCTGGTCCTTCCGGTCAGGCGTTCGCGGTGACGGGCGCATCGGCCCGGGCCGCAGGGGCGTCGTCGTCGGTGGGCCCGGTCCTCACGGTGAGGAAGGTCAGCAGCACGCTCCCGGCCACGAGGGCCAGGCCGACGACGGCGGTGAGCGGGGTGGGCAGGAAGAGCAGGAACCCGCCGACGGCCGCGGCGACCCGGAACAGCGCGGGCATCCGGCGGTCGAAGCCGACCGTCCAGCCCTCGATCGCCGAGGCCAGGGCGTAGACGCCCACGACGCTCAGCGCGAAGGCCAGCAGGATTCGCCCGGGCGAGTCCTGGGCGACCAGCGCCGGGTTGAGGGCGAAGCCGAACGGGACGATGTACTTCACCGCGCCCAGCTTCATGGCCGCCACGCTGGTGGCCATGGCGGGGGCCTTGGCCAGGCCCGCCGCGGCGAAGGCGGCCAGGCCCACGGGCGGGGTGATGTAGGAGACGGACGCCCAGTAGATGACGAACAGGTGCGCCGCGAGCGGGTTCACCCCGAGGTCGATCACCGCCGGGACCATGACGATCGCCAGGAACACGTAGGCGGCGGAGATCGTCATGCCCATCCCGAGGACGAAGCAGGTGACCGCGCCGGCGATGAGGATGAGCACCACGTTGTCGCCGACCAGCGAGACCAGCTCGCGGGCCAGGGACAGGCTCACGCCGGTAGCGGTGAGCCCGCCGACGATCAGGCCCACTCCGGCGATGATCCCGATGATGTTGCCCAGCGTCCGGCCGGAGTCGACCAGGAAGTCGGTGAACTCCCGCAGGCCGAACGTCTGGCCCGGGCGCAGGACGGCCACCACGAGCAGCACCAGGATCACCCAGTAGGGCACCTGCGCCTCGGAGCCGGTGAGGAACAGCATCCCGGTGAGCAGGGCCAGCGCCAGGACGTAGGGCCAGCCCTGCACCAGGGTGGCGAGGGTCCGGGGCAGCATGCTCACGGGCACGCCCTTCAGCCCCTTGCGGGCCGCGTACCCGTCGACCTGCAGGTAGATGCCCAGGAAGTACAGGACGGCGGGGATGGTGGCGGCCACCAGGATCTCCGTGTAGGGCACCCCCACGAAGGAGACCATCAGGAAGGCCGCGGTGCCCATGATCGGCGGGGTGATGGACCCGCCGGAGGAGGCCGTGGCCTCGATCCCGCCGGCGTAGGTGGGGCTGAACCCGGAGCGCTTCATGGCCGGGATGGTCATGGGCCCGGTGGTCAGCACGTTGGACACCGCGCTGCCGCTCATCATGCCCATCGCGGCGCTGCTGGCCACGGACACCTTGGCGGAGCCGCCGCGGTAGCGGCCGAAGATCGACATCGACAGGTTGTGGAAGAAGTCCGCGCCGCCGGTGTGCTGCAGGGCCACGCCGAAGACCAGGAAGCCCACGAGGATGGTCGCCGCGGTCTGGATCGGCAGGCCCAGCACGCCCTCGGCGCCCATGATGTGCACCTGCGCCAGCGTGGGCAGGTCGTAGGTCACGCCCTGCAGCACCCCGATCGGCAGGTTCTCGGCGACCAGCGGATAGAGCGAGAAGAGCAGGGCGATCACGGTGACCACCGTCCCGCCGGTGCGGCGCAGGGCCTCCAGGACCACGAGCCACAGCACGAAGGCGGCCACCGTGGCCGTGGTCGGCGCCATGAACTCCCAGCCGAAGTTCTTGATCCGGGTGCCGTTGACCGCGAAGTACACGCACACCGCCGCCGCGACCACCATGAGCAGCACGTCGTACCAGCGGACCGGGGACTCGTGCGGCACGGGTGCGTCGTCGTCGTCCCGGCCGGCCCCGACCTTCGCGGCCAGGGGCACCTTGCGCAGCGGGTTGACGATGAACACGACCGGCAGGAAGGCGGCCAGGATCAGATAGAGGTAGGAGTTGGTGAGCAGGGACAGCCCGCCCACGTTCCAGAAGAAGACCTGGTTCATGGCCAGCAGCACGCCCAGGACGGTCAGCACGATCACGGCGGCCCGCCACGGGGTCGTCACCCGGGTGTCAGTTCTCATCGTCGGTCCCCTCGGTCGGCTCGGTGTCCAGCTCGGTCTTCTTCCACTCCGCCCAGTCCTGAGCGAGCGTCTCCTCCGAGGAGGACTCGACGACGCCGGGCCACCCCTCCCGCATCCGTTCGCCGCGCTCGACGAGCTCCTGGTTCTTCCGCTCGAGCTCCTCGGTCCACACGCCGCGCTCCTCGAAGTAGCGCACGGTGCCCTCGTGGAACGGGACCACGAGAGGCTCCTTCAGGACGGCGTCGAAGGAGAACCGGTGGGTGTCCGGGGTGGTGGTCCCGTAGCGCTCGTAGTGCTCCACCATCGACTTCACGAGGTGGTAGACCTCGTCGGCGTCCCGGGAGGCCAGGGTGGTGAGCGGGATCGTGTACTCGAGCACGCGGGCGCTCTCGCCCTTCTCCATCCCGGCGCCGTCGGTGACCTCGCCGACCGAGACCATGGGCATGAGCTCCTCCCAGGTCTCGTAGCGGGCCGGGTCCGGGTCGTCGAAGCCCAGCCACTTCACGTCGTGCGTGGAGGCGAGCTCGTCGATGTTGGAGCCCACCACGTTCTGGTACAGGGCGTCGATCTGCCCGGCCTCCAGAGCGGCGATCTGCTCGCCGTAGGAGACGGGGACCTTCTGCACGTCCTCCCCGGTCAGGCCGCCGTAGTTGAGGAAGCCCTCCATCTTGTTGTTGATCGAGGTGTTGGCGGTCAGCTCCGGGAACCGCTTGCCCTCCAGGTCGGCGAAGGAGTCGATCCCGCTGTCCTCGCGCACCAGCAGGCCGTAGTTGCCCAGCGGCGCCCACACCATCCGGAGGTCCTGGGGCCCCCACTCCGGGCTGGCGTACTCGTAGTCGCCCTCGAAGGCGTAGTAGTACTCGTCCCCGGCCCGGGAGTAGTCCACGGTGCCGTTGACCAGCGGGGCCAGCCGGCCGATGCCGGTGTCCGCGGTCATCAGGCGCACCTGCACGCCCTCCTCGTTGGTGAGCGTGTTCGCGATCGCCGCGAGGTCGTTGTACGTGCCGGTGCCCACGTTGTAGGTGGACCACACCAGCTGCTGCGGCAGCCCGTTGGGGCCCACCGGCTCCTCCCCGACGGCGGCGCCGCAGCCGGTCAGGCCCAGCAGGGCGACGGCGCCCAGGGCGGCGAACCGTGTTCTCGTTGTCCTCATGACGGCCTTTCGTCGTGCGGTGGGGGCGCTCAGCGCCCGGAGAAGGAGGGCTCGCGCCGCTCGAGGAAGGCCTGCTTGCCCTCCCGGAAGTCGGCGGTCCCGAAGAGCGCGGGCTGGTGCTCCCGCTCGAAGGCGAGGGCCGCCCCGAGGGAGCCGGAGGACTCCCGCAGGCCCCGCTTGAGCGCGGCGACCGCCAGCGGCGCCCGCTGCGCGAGGTCCTGTGCTGCGGCGATCGCGGCGTCCAGCACGCCGGGATCCGCCACCACGCGGTCGGCGAGCCCGGCGGCCAGGGCGTCCCGCGCACCCACCGGCGCGCCCTCGAGCAGGACCGCCCGGGCCCGCCCGGGGCCCACGCGCTGGGCCAGCGAGTGCACCAGGCCCCCGTCGGGAACCAGCCCGAGGCGGGTGAAGGGGAACAGGAACCGGGCGGACTCCCCGGCCACCACGACGTCGCAGAGGCACACGAGACCGACGGCCACACCGGCGGCGGGTCCGCTCACCGCGGCGACGACGGGCTTGTCCAGCGCGGCCAGCTGCCGCACGAGGCCCGCGATCTCCGCCATCCGGCCGGCCGCCTCCGCGGGGCCGGCCGGGGGCATCGAGGCGAGGTCCCCGCCGCCGCTGAAGCAGCCGCCCGCGCCGGTGAGCACCACGGCGCCCACCGCGGGGTCCACCGCGAGCTCCGCCAGGACGGCGCGCAGCCGGTCGCGCAGCTCGGCACCGAGCACGTTGCGGCGGCGCTCGTCGTCCAGGGTCACGACGGCCACGGCGCCGGCACGCTCGACGCGCACCTGCGGCGGGGCCTCGAGGGCGGTGGAGTGCGGCTCCGGCACGGGGGTCCTCCGAACGTCGGGGTGTAGTGCACATCACATTTGCAGACCCACTGTGAAACCTCAAATACCTAATCCGTGCCCCAGTGATACCTATGAAGGAAATATGAGGACGTGGGTGTTGCCCCGGTCACACGTACGACATCCTCGACAGAGGCACCCGCCGCACACCCGCACCCCAGGAGGACCCATGACCGCCGCCGCGACCGATCTGCTCAACGTCGACGCGGACCTCGGCCCCGAGGAGCTCGAGACCCGCGACAGCGTCCGCGAGTTCGTGGACCGCCGGATCCGCCCGAACATCGCCGGGTGGTACGCCGACGCCGTCTTCCCGCAGGAGATCGTGCCCGAGATGGCGCAGCTGGGTCTGCTGGGCATGCACATCCAGGGCTACGGGTGCGCGGGGAGGTCCGCGGTGCAGTACGGCATCGCGATGCAGGAGCTCGAGGCCGGGGACTCCGGGCTGCGCACGTTCGTCTCCGTGCAGGGCTCGCTCGCGATGTCCGCGATCGCCAAGCACGGCTCCGAGGAGCAGAAGCAGCGCTGGCTGCCCGGCATGGCCGCCGGCGAGATCATCGGCTGCTTCGGGCTCACCGAGCCCACCGCCGGCTCCGACCCCTCCACGATGGCGACCACCGCGGTGCGCGAGGGCGACGAGTGGGTGCTCAACGGCGCCAAGCGCTGGATCGGCCTGGCCTCCATCGCCCACGTGGCCGTGATCTGGGCCAAGGCCGTGGACGAGAGCGGGAAGGCGCGGGTCCGGGGCTTCCTGGTGCCCACCGGCACCCCCGGGTTCACGGCCGTCCCGATCGAGCCGAAGCTGTCGATGCGCGCCTCCGTCCAGTGCGACATCACCCTCGAGGACGTGCGGCTCCCGGCCGACGCGCTCCTGCCGGAGAACCCCGGGCTGCGGGGCCCCTTCTCCTGCCTCAACGAGGCCCGCTACGGCATCGTGTGGGGCGCCCTGGGCGCCGCGCGCGACAGCTTCGAGGCCGCCCTGGCCTACGCGCAGCAGCGCATCCAGTTCGACAAGCCCCTGGCGGCCTACCAGCTCTCCCAGCAGAAGCTGGTGAACATGGCCCTGGAGATCCAGAAGGGACAGCTGCTGGCCCTGCGCATCGGACGGCTCAAGGACGAGGGCCGGCTGGAGAACCACATGATCTCCGCGGGCAAGCTCAACAACTGCCGGGTGGCGATCGAGGTGTGCCGGGAGGCCCGGACGATGCTGGGCGGCAACGGGGTCACCCTCGACCACTCCCCGCTGCGGCACGCCAACAACCTGGAGTCCGTGCGCACCTACGAGGGCACCGACGAGGTGCACACCCTGATCCTGGGCCAGCACCTGACCGGGCACGCGGCCTTCCGCTGAGCACCCGCCGCCGGGCGGACTGACGAAGATCACACCGGAAGCCCTGGGAGGCCCCGGGGACGCACGCGTAGCATCGAGAGTTCCGCCACTCCGTCGCGGGCTCGATGACGCGCTCGTCGCCCGAACCGCCGCCCTCCGGAAGGTCCCTCCGTGTCCGCACCCCGCACCGCTCTGCTCCAGGTGGTCAACGCCCCCGGTCCCGCCGGCACCCGCCTCGCGCTCTTCGCCCTGGCCATGGGCGGATTCGGCGTGGGCACCACCGAGTTCGCCTCGATGGGCCTGCTGCCCTTCATCGCCGAGGACCTCGGCGCCTCGATCCCGGCCGTGGGCCAGTCCATCTCCCTCTACGCGCTGGGCGTGGTGGTGGGCGCACCGCTGATCACGGCGCTCGCCGCCCGGGTGGAGCGCAAGACGCTGCTGCTGGGGCTGATGCTCACGTTCGTCGTGGGCAACGGGCTCTCCGCGGCCGCGCCCTCCCTCGAGTGGCTGTTCGTGGCCCGGTTCCTCTCCGGGCTGCCGCACGGGGCCTACTTCGGGGTGGCCGCGGTGGTGGCCTCCTCCCTGGTGGCGCGCGATCGGCGCGGCACCGCGGTGGCCCGGGTGATGCTCGGACTGACGATCGCCAACATCGTGGGCGTGCCGTTCGCGGCGGCCCTCGGAGGGGCCCTGGGCTGGCGCTCCGCCTATCTGCTGGTGGTGCTGCTGGGCGCCCTGACCGTGGCGGCGCTGGCCCTCTGGGTCCCGCGCACGCGCAACGAGGGCATGGCCTCCCCGGCCCAGGAGATCCGGGCCCTGGCCCGCCCGCAGGTGGCCCTGACGCTGCTGGCCGGCTCCGTGGGCTTCGGCGGGATGTTCGCGGTCTACACCTACATCTCCCCCACCCTCACCGAGCTCTCCGGCCTGGACATCGGCACCGTCCCGTGGGTGCTGGCCGTGTTCGGCGTGGGCATGACCGTGGGCTCCCTGCTGGCCGGCCCGCTGGTGGACCGCTCGATCGAGAGGACCGCCCTGGGCGCCGGCGCCGTCTCGGGGCTCGCCCTGGCCTTCTTCGCGCTGTTCGTCCACGTCCCGGCGGCGGCCGTGATCGGCGCGCTGTGGATCGGCATCATGGGCTCGATCTTCACGACCTCCCTGCAGGTGCGCCTGCTGCGCGAGGCCAAGGACGCCCCCTCCCTCACCGCCGCCATGAACCACGCGGCCTTCAACCTGGCCAACGCCGTGGGCGCCTTCCTCGGCGGGGCCGTGATCTCCGCCGGGTGGGGCTACCGCGCCCCGGCCGGGGTGGGCGTGGGCCTGGCCCTGGCCGGGCTGCTCATCCTCTCCTACGCCGTCCAGCGGCGCCGGCAGCAGTCGCTCCCGGCGGGCTGAGCCCCGCGCTCCGCCCTCGGAAGCCCGTGCCTCCCGTCCCTGGATCGACCGGGGCCGGGCGCACCACGACACAGCTGAGACACAGCTTGCACAGGAGCTGCGCCTACGCTGGTGGCGCAGAGTGGGACCGTCACCGCCGTCCGCCCGGAACCGGGAGCCCGCCATGTCCTACGCCTCCAGCTTCACCGTCCTCACCGAGGTCCTGCCCCGCCTGACCCACCCGGACGGATCGCCCATCCGCGCCCTGGTCGTGGACGACGAGCCCGCCCTGGCCGACCTCGTGGCCATGGGCGTGGGCATGTGCGGCTGGGAGGCGAGGATCTCCCACGAGGGCTACGACGCCGTGACCCAGGCCCGGGAGTTCGCCCCGGACGTGCTCGTGCTGGACCGGATGCTGCCGGGACTCGACGGGCTGCAGGTCCTGTCGAGGATCCGCCAGTCCTTCCCGGAGGTGCCGGTGCTGTTCCTCACGGCCAAGGACAGCGTCGAGGACCGGATCGAGGGGCTGGCCTCGGGCGGGGACGACTACGTGACCAAGCCCTTCTCGATCGAGGAGGTGCTGATCCGGCTGCACCGGCTGGTCCAGCGCTCCGGCGCCGCCGCCCAGGACAGCGCCACCCTGGTGGTGGGCAACCTCGTGCTGAACATCGACAGCCGCGAGGTCACCCGGGCCGGCGCGCCGGTCGAGCTGACGGCCACGCAGTTCGAGCTGCTGCGCTACCTGATGGAGAACCCGCGCCGGGTGCTGTCCAAGGCGCAGATCCTGGACGCGGTGTGGCACTACGACTTCTCGGGGCAGGCCAACATCGTGGAGCTCTACATCTCCTATCTGCGCAAGCGGATCGACGCCGGCCGCGCCCCGATGATCCACACCGTGCGCGGGGCCGGCTACGTCATCAAGCCCGCCCCCTGATGGCGGCCGGCCACCGCACCGCACCGGCCCCCCGCCGCCGCCTGGCCACCCGGCTGATCGCCGGCGTCCTGACGATCCTGGCGGTGGTGCTGCTCGTGCTCGGCGCGACCATCGTGGAGCTGACCCGCCAGGACCTCGCCGAACGGCTCGACGGGTCCCTGCGCCAGGCCACCGGCCGCGCGATCACCTTCACCCGCCCCGACGGGCCCCAGGACCGGGATCCGCTCGACGCCCCCGGTCAGCCGGTGGGCGTGCTGGTGGTGGCCGTCCAGGAGGGCGAGCTGAGCGCGGCGTCCTACCGGGCCGAGTCCGGGGAGGCCGAGCCGCTGCCCGAGGCGGACGTCGAGGCCCTGCGCACGGCGGGCGCCTTCGAGGCCGAGACCCCGGACGAGCGCGGCTTCGGGGACCGGGCCCGCTCCGTGGGCACGGAGCAGGGCCGGCTGACCACGGTGGAGCTGTCGGTGGGCGAGTACCGGGTGGAGTCGGTCGCCCGGACCCGCAGGGGCACCGAGCAGGTGCTCGTGGTCGGGCTGCCCACCGCGTCCGTGGACGAGACCGTCGGAGAGCTGGTGGCCACCATGGCCGGCGGCAGCGTCCTGGCGCTGCTGACCACGGCGGTGGCCGGCACGGTGGTGGTGCGCCGGTCGCTGCGGCCGCTGGAGCAGGTCTCGGCCGCGGCCGCCCGCGTCGCCCGCCTGCCCCTGGCCTCCGGGGAGGTGTCGCTGGCCGACCAGCAGGTGCCGCGGGGCCTGGCCGAGCCCGGCACCGAGGTCGGGGAGGTCGGCCACGCCCTGAACAGCCTGCTGGACAACGTCGACTCCGCCCTGGCCGCCCGCCAGCGCTCCGAGACCCGGCTGCGCCGGTTCGTCGCCGACGCCTCCCACGAGCTGCGCACCCCCCCTGGCCGCGGTGCGCGGCTACACCGACATGCTCCGGCTGACCGAGCCTCTCACGGACAACGGCCGGGCGTCCCTGACCCGGGTCGAGCAGCAGACCTTGCGGATGACCGCCCTGGTGGAGGACCTGCTGCTGCTCGCCCGCCTGGACGAGGGCCGGCCCCCGCAGCTGCGTGAGACCGACCTGGCCGAGCTCATGGCCGAGGCCCTCACCGACGCCTCCGCCGCCGGGCCCGACCACTGCTGGTTCCTGGACGTCCCCGCCGGGCCCGTGCCGGTGCGCGCCGACGCCGCCCAGCTGGGCCAGGTGCTGGCCAACCTGCTCTCCAACGCCCGCAAGCACACCCCGGCCGGCACCGCGGTCACCGCCACGGTCAGCACCACCGACGACGGGTGGGCCCGGGCCGGCGTGCTCGACGAGGGCCCGGGCATCCCGGCGGCGTTCCAGGACCAGCTCTTCGAGCGCTTCAGCCGCCTGGACAACTCCCGCACCTCCCGGGAGGGCAGCACCGGACTGGGTCTGTCCATCGTCCGCTCCGTGGTCACCGCCCACGGCGGGGACGTCACCGTGGACTCCCGCCCCGGCCGCACCCTCTTCACCGTCCGCCTGCCGCTGCACACCGCCTGACCCGCGTCCGCCGGTCGACGTCGTCGACGTGCTCGCCGATCCGGCGGCCCGGCCGGCACTGCCCGCCGAGAACATCCGGCGCCGGCCACCCGGGCGGGGACGGCCGATGGGCGACCCCGCCGTGACTCGCCGGCCCCACCGCCCGGGCCTGGCTCACCGCCCGGAGCGGACCCGGCGCCCGGGGGCCAGGACGCGGCCGCGCGCGGCGCCGGCCACCCGGGCGACGACGCGCTCGAGCGGACCCCGCCCGTAGGCGCGCTGCCACGCCACCGCGAACAGGGCGGCGACGCCGGCGTGGATGAGGAACCACAGCAGGGGCACCTCGTAGTGCAGCATGGCGGCCAGGGCCAGCAGGTGCGCCGTGTAGAGGGTCAGGGTCATGGAGCCCATGGCGCTCAGGGGCAGCAGCCACGCGCCGATGACGCGCGCGAGCAGGAGCAGGCCCCCCAGCACGGCCGCGCCGGAGCCGAGGTCGTACAGCAGAGCCACCGGTGTGTTCGTGTGCGGACCGGGGATCAGCAGCCACCACCACGACGTGTCGGGCAGGACGGGGTCGGGGCCCCAGACGATGATCTCGTCGATCCCGTCCTCACCCAGCCAGGGGGTGGAGCTCATCAGCCGGTCGTAGCCGCCGGACCGGAGGATCAGCACCCAGTAGACCAGCCACGCCCCCACGGCCAGGACCAGGCCTGTCCCGAGCAGGCGGGCCTGGACGTGCAGCGACCGCAGGTTGAGCCGGCCGATGCCCATTCCCGCGAGCAGGTAGGTCAGGTACGGGACCGCCGGGTAGGTGCCGGTGAGCAGCACCTGGGAGAGCACGGTCCCGGGGTCGGACAGCACCCCGGTGAGGGTGGGGTTGTAGGTCTCCTGCGCGGGGAGCACGCCCCGCAGCGCCTGCATCAGCACGGGCCCGGCCACGGCAGCCACCCCGGCGAGGACGAACAGGGTCCGGGCGGGCAGGTGCAGGAAGGGGACGGCCAGCAGGAAGAACATCCCGTAGTACAGCAGGATGTCGTAGGCGGGCGGGTCCTCCGGCATCACCTGGTTGACGAGCAGCCCGAGCGCGGTGATCAGCACAGCTCGGACGAGCAGCCCTGCGCGGTCGCCGGTCATCGCCCGGCCCCGGTGGGGCGTGCGCCCGCCGGAGGAGAAGCCCAGGCCCACCCCGGCGAGCAGGGCGAACAGGGCGGCGGCCCGGCCGGCGAACAGCTGCCACTGGAGGGTGGGCTCGTAGGTCTCGGGGTTCCAGGCGGGCAGGATGTGGATCGACATCATCCCGATCAGGGCCAGCCCCCGTGCGGCGTCCACCCCCACGAGCCGCGGCTTCCGGAGCAGGGGCATCCCCGGCCCCTCTGCTGACGGCGGCGCCCCGGGGACAGGGTGGTGGACGTTGACCATGCTGGTGCGTTCCTTCGGTCGGACGTACCGGCGGGTGCGGCCCGCCGGCCCGGGCCCTCGGGCCCTCGTCCTCCATCCGACCAGGCACGATTGTGCCGCCGTTGTGGCGATCCTGTGCCGCGGCTGTCGAGGCGGCCCGCCCGGACGGGCCGGTGCGCCGGCCTACCGCCGCGCCGACTTCTCCAGCCCGCTGACCAGCAGCACCGCACAGGTGGACCAGATGGCTCCGGCCGGGCCCAGCGGCGCCGCGACCAGCCCGGCCAGCAGGGGCATGGCCACCTGCCCCACCCGGTTGCCGACGAGCCGGACCGCCAGGGCCGAGCCCCGCCACGCGGACGGCACCGCGGTGGACACCAGCGTCATGGTGATCGGCTGCCCCAGCCCCAGGCAGAACCCGCCCACGAACAGGCACAGCGCCGCCAGCCACGGCACGGTGATCACCAGGGGAGGCGCGGCCAGGGCCAGGCCGGCGCCGTAGAGGCTCACCAGCAGCAGGGCCCTCCGGGACATGCGGTGGGCGAGCCACGGCAGCAGCACGCGGGAGAGGATCGACGCGCCGCCGCGCACGGCCAGGAGCACGCCCACCCACGCCGGGGAGATCCCCGCCCGCTCCCCCACCAGCGGCAGGAACGCGGTGAGGATGTCGAGCATCGCCAGCAGGGCCAGCGAGGCCAGCATGTGGGACGGGATCCCCGGCACCCGCAGGATCCGCACCATCGAGGCCCGCGGCACCGGGTCCTGGACCACCTCCAGTTCCCCGGTGGCGGGACCGGGCGCGGCGTCGTCGGGCCGGGCCCGGCCGCGTTCCGCGCCCGTCGCGCGCAGGCGCAGGAGCATCAGCGGCACCACGAGCAGGGACAGGCCGGCCCCGATCCACAGCGACAGGGTGATGTCGGCGACCCGCTGGGGGGAGGCGACGTCGCTGCCCGTGCCCAGCAGCAGGCCGGCCAGCAGCGGACCCAGCAGCTGCCCTGCGGAGAACGCGGCGGTGAACCAGCCGAAGCCCTTGTCCAGCTGGTCCTCCGGGGAGAACCGGGCGACCGCGGACTGCCCCGCGATGGTGAACAGCAGGTGCCCCATCCCCAGCAGGGCGCTCGCCGCGGCGACCAGGGCCACAGTGGGAGCCACCGCCAGGCCCATGGCCCCGAGGGCCAGGACCAGGGCGCCGGCGATCACCATGGTCCGCAGGTCCCGCACCCGGTCGGTCATCCGCCCCAGCCACATCGCGGTGGCCAGGGGCAGCACCGCGTAGGCGGCCGTGACCAGCCCGACCGTCACCGAGTCGGCGTCCAGGGCGAGCAGCTTGTAGGTGGTGACGGGCCGGACCAGGTTCAGCGCGGTCTGCGTGAGCAGAGCACCGGCCACGAGGAACCACAGCCAGGCCCCGGAGCGCGGCCCCGAGGACGCCGGCATCCCTCAGTCGCGCCGGGGCTTGACCGCGATCACCGGGGCGTTGGCCTCGAGCAGGATCTGCTGGGCCGCGCTGCCGAGCAGCAGCTTGCCCACGGGGCTGCGGTGCTTCACGCCGATCACCACGGCGGAGGCGTCCACCTGCTCGGCGGCGTCGAGCAGCTCGCCCACGGCGTCCCGGTTGCGGGCGTCGGGCGTGCGGAAGGTGACCGGCACGCCGTCGAGCTCGCTGCCCTCGGGGTCGAGCTGGGCGCCCTCGAGGTTGAAGACCAGCAGGTCCTCCTGGCGGCGCCGGGCCTCCTCGATGGAGGCCGCGAGCGCGGCCCCGCCCTCGGGGGTGCTGGTACGGGCAACGACGACGGTCATGGGGGCCTCCGTGGTGGGTGGGGTGGACGGACAGAGCGAGGTCCACCCTACGGCCGAACCTGTGACGCGCATCTCTCCGGGCGTGAGCAGAATGCGCAGAACCTGCACAACGATCAGTACGCACGAAAGCGCGATCAACGCCGGCCACGTGACGGGGGTCACTTATCGTCGGGTGAGCGGCTCGTCCAGAGCCCCGTGTTCCCCATCCTCGACCAAGGACAGTTGATCCCGTGAGTTCACCACCAGATCAGACCCGGTCCGGCACCCGCCGCAAGCACCCGGTCGTCATGGCCGTCTACGGCATCGTGGCCGCCGCAGTGATCGGCCTGGCCGCCTTCTTCTCCTTCCAGTCCGCGACCGCGGGCTCGGACATCCGCTCGAACCTGACGCTCATCGCCCCGGCCGGTGCCGGCGGCGGCTGGGACACCTTCATGCGGGAGCAGCAGCAGGCGATGCGGGCCAACAGCCTGGTGAACAACACCCAGGTGGTCAACATCCCGGGCGCGGCGGGCACCATCGGCCTGGGCCAGCTCTCCACCATGGAGGGCCAGGCGAACACCCTGATGGTCACCGGCGCCGGGCTCGTCGCCGGGGTGGCGCAGCTGGACTCCGCCGTGACGCACGACGACGTGCGCCCGATCGCCCGGGTGGTCGAGGAGTACGACGTCGTCGTGGTCCCCGCCGACTCGCCCTACGAGACGATCGACGAGCTCGTGCAGGCCTGGCGGGCGAACCCTGCCGAGGTGGCCTGGACCGGGGGCGGCACCTTCGACCAGCTCGTGATGACCGAGCTCGCGCTCGCGGCCGGCATCGAGCCGTCCGAGACCACCTACATCCCCAAGTCCGGCGGCGGCGAGGCCACCCAGGCGCTGATCACCGGCACCGCGGACGCGGCGACCTCCGGCTACATGGACGTCGCGGACCAGATCGAGGCCGGCCGCCTGAAGGCCCTGGGCATGGCCGCCCCGGAGCGCCTGGAGGGCGTGGAGATCCCGACCCTCACCGAGCAGGGATACGAGGTGGACCTGGCGAACTGGCGCGCGGTGCTGGCCCCGCCGGGGATCACCGACGAGGAGTTCGCCGAGCTGCGCACGCTGCTCGAGGAGTCCGTGGCCACCCCGGAGTGGCAGAAGGCCATCGAGCGCAACAAGTGGACCGAGGTGTATCTCGCGGGCGAGGAGTTCGACGAGTTCCTGGCCTCGGAGCAGGAGCGCATCGCCATGCTGGTAGAGGAGATCTCCTGATGAGCACCCCCACGTCCTCGCACACCGCCGCGGCGGGAGAGCACCAGACCGGCACGCAGCCCCCGTGGGCCGGGCCGGAGACGCAGAAGTCCTGGTGGAGCGGGCGCAGCGGCCTCGTGGTGCCCGCGGTGGTGGCCGCGTTCAGCACCTACCTGCTGGTCGGCACCCTGACCATGGAGATCCCGGAGGGCACGGACTTCCCCGGCCCCACCTTCTACCCGCTGATCCTGGTGGTCGCCGGCTACGTGCTGTCCGCGCTGCTGGTGCTCCACTACCTGCGCCACCCCGAGCACCCGGAGGAGCTCTCGGGGCGCACCTGGCGGACCCACTCGGACTGGTCCGCGGTGCTGTGGTGCGCGGGCGGCTTCCTGGCCTTCGCGCTCAGCATCGAGCTGCTGGGCTGGATCCTCGCCGCCGCGCTGCTCTTCTGGGCCGTGGCCCGTGGCTTCGGCAGCCGCCGGACCCTCTTCGACATCTCGCTCGCCCTGCTCGTGAGCAGCGCGATCTACCTGGCATTCACGGTCGGCCTGGGACTGAGCCTCCCGTCCGGCCTCCTGGGAGGCGGTTTCTGACATGGACGCACTCAACCTGTTGATGGACGGGTTCGCCGGCGCGCTGACGCCGATGAACCTCCTGTGGGTCGTGGTGGGCTGTCTGCTCGGCACCGCGGTGGGCGTGCTGCCCGGCCTGGGCTCCTCGATGGCCGTGGCCCTGCTGCTGCCCATGACGTTCGCCCTGGACCCCACCGCGGCGTTCATCCTCTTCGCCGGCGTCTACTTCGGCGGCCTGTTCGGCGACTCGACCATGGCCATCCTGATGAACACCCCGGGGCAGGGCTCCGCGATCGCCTCCACGTTCGAGGGCCACAAGATGGCCAAGGACGGCCGGGCCCCGCAGGCCCTCGCCACCGCCGCGATCGGCGCGTTCATCGGCGGCATGGTCGCCTCCGTGGTCGTGGTCTTCCTGGCGCCCCGGCTCGCCGACTTCTCCGCGAACTTCGGCCCGGCCGAGTACTTCGCCCTGGCCCTGTTCGCCTTCGTCGCGACCTCCTCGGTGGTCTCCGACTCCGTGCCCAAGGGCCTGGCGTCCCTGGTGCTGGGCCTGGGCATCGCCACGGTGGGCATCGACGCGATCTCCGGCTCGGAGCGCTTCACCTACGGCTCCCCGAACCTGTTCGACGGGATCTCCCTGGTCACCGTCTCCGTGGCGGTCCTGGCCCTGGGCGAGGTGCTGCACGTGGCCTCCCGGATCCGGCGCGACCCCGCGGCCCACGAGATGAAGTTCAGCGGGCGCCCGTTCCTGTCCCGGGCCGAGCTGAAGGAGGCCGCCCCGGCCTGGGCCCGCGGCACCGCCATCGGCCTGCCCTTCGGCGTCATCCCGGTCGGCGGCGCCGAGGTCCCGACCTTCATGTCCTACGACCTCGAGCGGCGCATCGACCGCCGCCGCCTGAACCCGATGTTCGGCAAGGGCGCCATCCGCGGCCTGGCCGCCCCGGAGGCCGCCGGCAACGCCACCACCGGCACCGCCATGGGCGCGCTGCTGGCCCTGGGCCTGCCGGTCTCGGCGACCGCGGCGATCATGCTCGCGGCGTTCCAGCAGTACGGCCTGCAGCCGGGCCCGCTGCTGTTCGACCGCGCACCCGAGCTCGTCTGGGCCCTGCTGGCCAGCTTCTTCATCGCCATGGTCGTGCTGCTGGTCATCAACCTGCCCTTCGCCCGGTACTGGGCCAAGCTGCTGCTGATCCCCAGCCAGTACCTGTACGCCGGCATCATGGTGTTCTGCGGCCTCGGCATCTACGCGACCTCGGGCGCGATCTTCGACCTGCTGCTGCTGCTGGGCCTGGGCGTGCTGGGCTTCGTCATGCGCCGCCACGGCGTGCCGGTGGCCCCGCTGCTGATCGGCATGGTCCTGGGGCCGCTGGCCGAGACGAGCATGCGCGACGCCCTGCTCTCCTCCAACGGCGACTACTCGATCTTCGTGACCGGGCCCATCCCGCTGGTGCTCTACGGCCTGCTGTTCGTCGTGCTGGCGCTGACCGTGCGCTCCAAGATCGTGAACCGGTCCCGCCGGGACGTGTGACCGCCCCGGCACCCGCCCCTCCCACCACCGCCGCCCGCGTGTCCCGCACGCGGGCGGCGGCGCGCTGTGCGGCACCCGTGGTGCCCCCACAACGGCGTCTGGCGGCCGGGGCCACGGGCGGGGAGGCTGGAGGGCGGCCATTCCGCCCTCCAGGATCGGAGCTCCCCGTGCCCGACCGACGACGCCCGAGCACGCCGCTCCCGCCGCGCGGACCCGCCGCGGGAGCGGCGGCGCTGACCGCGCTGCTCCTGATCACCGGATGCGCCGCGGAGCCGGGGGCCGGCACCGCCACGGACGCCGGGGCGGTCGCGGCGGAGCCCACGCTCGCCGACGACCTCGAGCAGCTCGCCGTCGGCGTGCCCGGCGAGCTCGGCCTCGTCCTGCTGGGCCCGGACGGGGACGAGCTGGCGTCCCGTGCCGCCGACCGCCCGTTCACGAGCGCCAGCTTCTACAAGCTCTTCGTCGCCCACGCCGTGCTCGAGCGCGTGGACCGGGGCGAGCTCGCCCTCGACGACCCGGTGCCGGGCAGCGCGCTGACCGTGGGGACCGCGCTGGCCGCGATGATCAGCTGGTCGGACAACCCCTCGGGCGCCGCCCTGGGCCGGTGGCTCGGCTGGGCCGAGCTGGAGGAGTTCGCGCACCGGCACGGCTTCCCGGCGACGACCTTCGACCCGGACACCGGGGACGCGGACCGGGTGGCCATGACGACCACCCCGGCCGACGTCGCGGCGCTGCTGGAGCGCCTGCGCCGCGGCGAGCTGCTGTCCCCCGCCTCCACCGCCCTCTTCCGGCAGCTGCTGGAGGACCAGCAGCTGGACTACGCCCTGCCCTCCGGGTTCTCGCCGGGCACGGCCTTCGCGCACAAGACCGGCCTGCTCGAGGACGTCTCCCACGACGCGGGCCTGCTCACCCTGGACGGCCGGGAGCACGTCGTCGTGGTGATGACGGACGGCTGGGCGGGCTACGAGGACTCCCGGCCCTGGTACCGGGACACGGGTGCCGCCCTCGAGACGTGGCTGCTCGACCCCGCCCGCGCCTGACCTCCCCCGTCGCCGGGGCCCCGCGGGCCGGGGCACCGGACGGGCGGACAGCGGCCCGCTGACCGCCCCCGGGCGGTTAAACACGACCGTTACGGAAGGGAAACTCCGGCGCCGCACCCCGCCGACATGCTTTACCTGTCAGTTGACAGAAACTCCGCTCGGGCGGGGTCCAGGCGGGGAGAAGCACATGATCATTCTCGGGGTCGGCACCACCGTCCTGGCGGTGCTCGTCATCGGCGTGCTGGTGGCGCGCAAGGTCGACGGGGACAGCACCAACTATCTCGTGGCGGGACGCCAGCTGGGCATGCCGCTGGTCGCGGTCTCGCTCACCGCCGCGGCGGTGGACTCGAACGCCACCGTGGGCAACACGGACCTCACCTCCGGCTACGGCTTCTGGGCCGGGGCGTCCCTGGCCCTGGGCCTGGCGGTGTGCCTCCTGCTGGCCGGGCTCTTCCTGGCCAAGCCCATGAACCGGATGCGGCTGCTCACCCTCGGGGACTTCTTCCGCATCCGCTACGGCCGGCGCACGGAGACCCTGGCGTCCCTCATCATGATCTTCGCCTTCACGTTCCTGCTGGCCGGCAACCTCGTGGCCTGCGGGTTCCTGCTCGAGTACTTCGCGCACGTGCCCTACGCGGCCGGCGTGGTGGTGGCCAGCGCCCTGGTGCTCAGCTACACCCTGGCGGGCGGGCTGTTCTCCGACGCCTACACCGCGGTGCTGCAGACCGTGATCACCGTGGTGGCCGCGGTGGCGCTGATCGTGTGGGTGGCGCTGACCTACGGCATCGTGGTGCCAGAGGGGATGGGCCCGTTCGACCTGGAGCAGCTCACCAGCTCCGAGGCCGGCGCCCCGATCAACTGGGCCACACTGATCGCCCTCGGCATCGGCGACCTCGTGGCGATCGACTTCATGCAGCGGATCTTCGGCGCCAAGAGCCCGCGCGTGGCGCAGCGCTCCTGCTTCCTGGCGGCCGGCACCACGGCCGTGATCGGCACGATCTTCGCCCTCGTGGCCCTCACCGCCTCCTCCGTGCTGGGGCTCTCCGCCGCGGACGGGCCCATCCTCTACACCCTGCTGGGCGAGTACGCTCCGCCGCTGCTCGCGGTGCTGGTGCTCTCCGGCATCGTGGCGGCATCCTTCTCCACGGCCTCCGGCGCCATCCTGGCGACCTCGGCCGTGACCGTGCGCAACGTCTTCAACGTGCGGCGCACCGAGATCACCGGCGCGCAGGACCCGCTGCTGCGCTGGACGCGGCTGGCCATGCTCCCGGTGGTGCTCGTCGGGATCCTGCTGGCCGTGCGGGTCAGCCAGACCGGGATCCTGCTGACCCTGGCCTTCGACCTGATGCTGGCGAGCCTGTCGGCGTCCTTCATCCTGGGCACCTTCTGGAAGCGGCCCGGCGCCCGCGCCGCCCTGGCCGCGGCGGGCGTCGGCCTGACCAGCCGGCTGGTGTTCCTCGCGCTGACGCCCACGATCTACGGCGCCCCCAACGAGCTCTTCCACCTCGAGAACACCCTGGTCACCAGCGCCTTCGACGGCTGGGCGACCCTGCTGGCCGGCGCCCTGGGCTGGCTGACCTACGTGCTCGTGGGTCTCACCGCTGCCCGGCCCCAGGCGGAGACGGACACGCAGCGGCTGGAGCTGTACCGCCTCTACCGCGAGCAGACGCCCTCGGGGTTCACCCCGCGCGTCCGCGCGGGCGCGGCGGCCGGGCCCGGCGTCGAACCCGCCGCCGATCCGCAGGTCCCGGCGCGCGTCTGAGGACTCGGAGCCCGCGCCGAAGGGCCGGCCCATCAGCGCGGGCTGCTCAGCGCGCGGTGGCCGTCACGGTCCTCGGCTGGTAGCGGACGGGCTCGAAGGTGGTGGCCACGATGCCGCGCAGCGCCTCGAGGTCGCCCCTCACCAGGCCCGCGGCGCGGGCCTGGACCAGGACGTTGCCGATCGCGGTGGCCTCCGCCGGTCCGGCGACGACGGTGCGGCCGGTGCGGTCGGCGGTGAGCTGGCACAGCAGGGCGTTCTGGGACCCGCCGCCGACGACGTGGATCGTGCGGATCGCCCGCCCCGACAGCCGCTCGGCCTGCTCGATCGTGACGGCGTAGGCGGCCGCCAGCGACTCCAGGATGCAGCGCACCACCTCGGCGCGGGTCCGCGGGGGCTCCACGTCGTGCTCCCGGCACCAGGCCGCGATCCGGGCGGGCATGTCCCCGGGGGCGGTGAACCGCTCGTCGGTGGCGTCGACGACGGGCACGGGCCGGACCACCGCGGCGGCCTCGGCCAGCAGCGCGGCGAGGTCGCTGCTGCGCTGGGCGTCGGTGGTGCCGGGGCCGTTCCAGGTGCGCATCGACTCGGAGAGCAGCCACAGCCCGGAGACGTTCTTCAGGAAGCGCACCCGGCCGTCGACTCCCCCTTCGTTCGTGAAGTTGGCCGCGCGGCTCTCCGGGGTCAGGACCGGGGCGTCCAGCTCGATCCCGACCAGCGACCACGTGCCCGAGGAGATGAACGCCGACTCGCTGTCGACGGCGGGCACGGCGACCACGGCCGAGGCGGTGTCGTGGGAGCCCACGGCGGTCACCGCGAGCCCCGGTGCCGCCCCGAGCTCGGCGGCGACGTCCGGCAGCAGCTCCCCGATCGTGGTGCCGGGGGCGACGACGGGGGCGAAGAGCTCGCGGGGGTAGCCGAGCCGGTCCATCAACCGGGTGTCCCACTGCCTTGTGCGGGCGTCGAGCAGCCCGGTGGTGGAGGCGTTGGTGGCCTCGGCGACCTGCCGGCCGGTGAGCCAGTAGCCGATCAGGTCCGGGATCAGGAGCATCCGGTCGGCCACGTCCAGGTCGCCGCGGACCCGGTCGACGGCCAGCTGGTAGACCGTGTTGAAGGGCAGGTGCTGCAGCCCGGTGCGGGCGTGCAGCTCCTCCGGCGGGATCCGCCCGTGCACGGCGTCCACCCCGGCGGCGGTGCGCTCGTCTCGGTAGGAGTAGGGCACCCCGAGCATCCGCCCGTCCCGCAGCAGGGCGTAGTCCACGGCCCAGGAGTCGACCCCGATCGAGGCCACCCCGGGGTCCTCCCGCACCGCCTGGGCCAGCCCGGCGGTCAGGGACCGGTGGATCTCGGTGATGTTCCAGTGCAGCCCGTCCCGGTCCCCTTCGTGCAGACGGACGGGCCGGTTGGGGAAGCGGGCGACGTGGCGCAGCCGCAGCCGCCCGTCCTCGATCCCGCCGAACATCACCCGTCCGCTGGTGGCGCCCAGGTCCACCGCCGCCACGGTCCTCGTCATGGTCGTCGCCTCCGCTGCCGGGCGCGCATCAGCGCAGGAAGGCGGCGGCCACGCCGGCGTCGACGGGCACGTGCAGACCGGTGGTGTGCGAGAGGTCCCCGGCGGTGAGGGCGAACACCGCGTTGGCGACGTTCTCGGGCAGCACCTCGCGCTTGAGCAGGGTGCGCTGGGCGTAGAACTTGCCCAGCTCCTCCTCCGGCACCCCGTAGACCGCGGCTCGCTTGGCGCCCCAGCCGCCGGCGAAGATCCCCGAGCCGCGGACCACCCCGTCGGGGTTGATGCCGTTGACCCGGATCTGGTGCTCGCCCAGCTCGGCGGCCAGCAGGCGGACCTGGTGGGCCTGGTCGGCCTTGGTGGCGGAGTAGGCGATGTTGTTCGGCCCGGCGAAGACGGAGTTCTTCGAGGAGATGTAGACGATGTCCCCGCCCATGTCCTGGGCGATCATGGTCCTGGCCGCGGCCTTCGAGACGAGGAAGGAGCCCTTGGCCATCACGTCGTGTTGGAGGTCCCAGTCGGCCTCGGTGGTCTCCAGCAGCGGCTTGGACAGCGACAGCCCGGCGTTGTTGACCACCAGGTCCAGCCCGCCGAAGGCCAGCACCGTCTCGTCGACGGCCGTCTGCACGGCGGCCTCGTCGGCGACGTTGACGGCCACCCCGACGGCCACGTCCGGCCCGCCGAGCTCGGCGGCGGCCGCGCGGGCCTTCTCGAGGTCGAGGTCGGCGATCACCACGCAGGCGCCCTCGGCGGCCAGGCGGGCGGCGATCGCCTTGCCGATGCCCGAGGCCGCCCCGGTGACCAGGGCGATCCGGGTGGCCAGGGGCTTCGGCTTCGGCATGCGGGCCAGCTTGGCCTCCTCCAGCGCCCAGTACTCGATGCGGAACTTCTCGGCCTCGTCGATCGGCGCGTAGGCGGAGATGCCCTCCGCCCCGCGCATGACGTTGATCGCGTTGAGGTAGAACTCCCCGGCCACCCGGGCGGTCTGCTTGTCCTTGCCGAAGGAGAACATCCCCACCCCGGGCACGAGCACGATCGCCGGATCGGCCCCGCGGATCACCGGCGAGTCCGGGCCGGCGTGGCGGTCGTAGTAGGCCTGGTAGTCGGCACGGTAGGCCTCGTGCAGCTCCTTGAGCCGGGCCACGCACTCCTCCACGGGGGCGCCGGCCGGCAGGTCGAGGACCAGGGGCTTGACCTTGGTGCGCAGGAAGTGGTCCGGGCAGGAGGTGCCCAGGGCGGCCAGGCGGGGGTGCTCGGCGGCGGCCAGGAACTCCAGCACCCGGGGGTCGTCGGTGAAGTGGCCCACCTGCGGGCGGTCGTGCGAGGCGAGCCCTCGGATGACCGGGGCCAGGGCCGCGGCCTTGGCCCGGCGCTCCCCCTCCGGCAGCGCCTGGAAGCCCTCCAGGACCGGGCCGAAGGGCTCCGGCACCGAGTACTGGTCGAGATGGGCCTCGGCGGTGCGGATGATCCACAGCGAGTTCGCCTCGGCCTCCTCACTGGTGTCGCCCCAGGCGGTGATCCCGTGGCCGCCCAGGATGCAGCCGATCGCCTCCGGGTGGGCCTCCTTGACCGCGGCGATGTCCAGGCCCAGCTGGAAGCCGGGACGGCGCCAGGGCACCCACACGACCTTCCCGCCGAAGATCTCGGCGGTGAGCCGCTCGCCGTCGGCGGCGGTGGCGACCGCGATCCCGGAGTCCGGGTGCAGGTGGTCCACGTGGGCGGCCTCGACCAGCCCGTGCATGGCCGTGTCGATGGACGGGGCGGCCCCGCCCTTGCCGTGCAGGCAGTAGTCGAAGGCGGCGACCATCTCGTCCTCGCGCTCCACCCCGGGGTAGACGTCCACCAGGGCCCGCAGGCGGTCCAGCCGCAGGGTGGCCAGGCCCTGCTCGGTGAGCGTGCCGAGGTCCCCGCCGGAGCCCTTGACCCACAGCAGCTCGACGTCCGCGCCGGTCACCGGGTCCGTGGCTGTGCCCTGGGCGGAGGTGTTCCCGCCGGCGTAGTTGGTGTTCTTCGGGTCGGCGCCCAGCCGGTTGGAGCGGGCGATGAGATCGGCGACGACGGGCTGCGCAGTGGTCTTCGTGGTGGTTTGCTGGGCGTTCATGGGGAGGATGCTCCTCGGAGAGTGGCTCAAATGGATCAGACGGAGTGAAGGAATCAGACCGATCGAGTCATCGGCCGATCAGGACGGTCGGAACAGCAGGCTCATGCGTCCTCGGCGGCACCAACTCGCCCGAGCCGGGTCGCCGCTCAGGAGGCCCAGGAGGCCTGCGTGCCGCCGACCCGCTCGGCGCTGATGCGCTGCTGGTACCCGGAGGCGGCGTAGGCGGCCATCGGGTCGGCCGGCAGGCCCCGGGACTCCCGCCAGGCGGCGAGGGCCGGCCGGACGTCGGTGTAGAAGGCGTCCATCAGGACCTGGTGCGCCCCCAGCACGTCCCCGGCCTCCTGGGCGGCCGTCAGCGACGCCCGGTCCAGCAGCAGCGCCCGGGCGGTCATCTCCTGGACGTTGAGCACGGAGCGGATCTGGCCGGGGATCTTCTCCTCCACGTTGTGGCACTGGTCGAGCATGAACGCCACCCCGGCGGCGGGATCGAGCCCGCCGCCGCGGACGACCTCGACCATGATCCGGAAGAGCTGGAAGGGGTCGGCCGCGCCGACGATGAGGTCGTCGTCGGCGTAGTTGCGGGAGTTGAAGTCGAAGGACCCGAGCTTGCCCAGCCGCAGCAGCTGCATCACGATGAACTCGATATTGGTGCCGGGGGCGTGGTGTCCGGTGTCGAGGCAGACCACGGCCCGCTCCCCCAGGGCGGCGACCTGGGCGTAGGCCGTCCCCCAGTCCGGCACGTCGGTGTGGTAGAACGCCGGCTCGAAGAACTTGTACTCCAGCACCAGCCGCTGCTCCGCGCCGACCTGGGCGTAGATCTCCGCCAGGGACTCGGCCAGCCGGTCCTGGCGGCCCCGCATGTCCTGCTGGCCGGCGTAGTTCGTGCCGTCGGCCAGCCAGATCTTCAGGTCCCGCGAGCCCGTGGCGTCCATGACCTCCAGGCACTCGAGGTGATGATCGATCGCCGTCCGCCGCACCGCGGGGTCGGTGTGGGTGAGGGAGCCGAACTTGTAGACGTCGTCCTGGAAGGTGTTGGAGTTGATCGTCCCGACGGCCACCCCCTGGTCGGCGGCGTACCGGGCCAGGCCCGCGTAGTCGTCGACCCGGTCCCACGGGATGTGCAGCGCCACGGACGGCGCGAGCCCGGTCAGCCGGTGCACCACGGCGGCGTCGGCGACCTTCTCCTCCACCGTGCGCGGCGTGCCGGGCGTGGAGAACACCTTGAACCGGGTCCCGGAGTTGCCGAACGCCCAGGAGGGCAGCTCGATGGCCTGGGCGGCGAGCTGGGGCGCGATGTCGTCGAATGCAGTCATGACCTTCACGTCTTCCGTGCGAGAGGCGGGAACGCGACCTGCGGGGCCGCAATGCGTGCTTGAATCGTTTCACTACGGTAAGTCGTGAGCTGAGTCACGTCAAGGTGCGGTCTTCCGATCACTTGCGTGACTCGTTGGCGCTTCGCGCTACGGCGTGCAAGAGAGATCATGCCGAGCTATTGAAACGTCTCAAAAACTCGCTACGATGGCGGCGTACTGAGAGGCAGCTCACATGCCGCGGGTCGTCCGATGCCCGGCCCGCCGGCGAGCACCACCGCCTCCCATGCCGTTCCGGCCCCTCCGGCCGTCCACCACGAAGGAGTCCCGCATGGGCACCCACGCCTCTTCTGCGGAGCTGCAGGAACTGATCCGGCTGCCCGAGGAGACCACACGCACCCGCCGGTGCTTCCTCCTCCACGTCCGTCCCGAGAAGCTGGCCGAGTACGTGGAGGTGCACCAGCGGGTCTGGCCCGAGATGCTCGACGCGCTGCACGAGACGGGCTGGCGGAACTACTCCCTCTTCCTGCGCCCGGAGGACGGACTGGTCGTGGGCTGCTTCGAGGCCGAGGACACCGCCGCGACCGAGCAGCGCATGGCCGAGCACCCCGTCAACACGCGCTGGCAGGCCGAGATGGCCCAGTACTTCGTCGAGGGCTCGCAGCCGGAACCGCTGCTGCAGTACTTCCACCTGGCCTGACCCGGCCGCCACCGCCCGTCCTGCGCTCCGCGCCACCACCGTCATCGTCGTCGAAGGATCACCCATGACCACCACCAAGCTCGGAGGCTGGAAGGCCACCATCGCGGTCTCCATGTCCAACTACATCGAAGCGGGGTCCATCATCGCCCTGGCCACCAGCCTGGGGCTGTGGCAGGAGTACTTCGGCTTCACCAACCTCGCCGTCGGCCTCGTGGCCGCGCTCAGCGCCAACGCCTTCGGCGCGGCCCTGGGCGCGATGATCGGCGGCCCGCTGGGCGACCGATACGGACGCAAGTTCATCTACACCTACGACCTGATCCTCTACATGATCGGCACCGCGTTCGTGATCTTCGCCGTCGCCCCGTGGATGCTGGTGCTCGGAGTGATCCTGACCGGCATCGCCGTGGGCGCCGGGGTGCCGGTGGCCTGGACCTACATCGCCGAGGAGGCCCCCTCGGAGGACCGTGCGAAACACGTGGGCACCGCCCAGTTCGCGTGGTCGCTGGCCCCGGCGCTCGTGTTCCTGTTCGCCACCTTCATGGTCCCGCTGGGCCTGCTGGGCAGCCGCATCGTCTTCGCCCACCTGTTCGTCGTCGCCTTCATCACCTGGTGGGTGCGCCGTGGGCTCTCCGAGTCCCACACCTGGAAGAAGTCCGACGAGGAGCGGCGCGCCTCGGAGGCCACCGGGATCAAGCGACGCAACTACCGCGAGCTGCTCACCAGCTCGATCAATCTCAAGGCACTGCTCTTCCTCATCGGCGTCTACGCCCTGTGGAACCTCGTCGCCGGCCAGATGGGCATCTTCATGCCGCGGGTGTACGAGACCGCCGGTGTGGAGTCGGCCACCCAGCAGAACCTGCTCCAGGTGCTCCTGTGGAGCTGCACGGTGCTGGCCACCTGGTTCGGCTTCATGCGCTACGGCGACCGCGTCGACCGCCGCCTGCTCTACGGCATCGGCGCTCTACTGGGCATCGTCGCCTGGCTCCTGCTCGTGTTCGCCCACGTCACCATGCCGGTGCTGATCCTCTTCGCCGTCCTCTGGGGTGTGTCGGCCGGCATCGGTGCCCAGGCGTTCTACGCCCTCTGGGCCGCGGAGATGTTCGCGACCCGCTACCGGGCCAGCGCGCAGGGCGTGCTCTTCTTCGTCGCGCGCATCGTCGTGGGTCTGCTCAGCTACTGGTTCCCCACCCTGCTCGCCGAGCACGGCGTGCCGTTCGTGGGGATGATCATGATCGGCGCTCTCGTGGCCGCGCTGCTCATCGGCGTCCTCGGCGCCCCGGACACCCGGGGCAAGAGCCTGGAGCAGATCGA
Source organism: Kocuria sp. SM24M-10 (assembly GCF_001027955.1). Lineage (NCBI taxonomy): Bacteria > Bacillati > Actinomycetota > Actinomycetes > Micrococcales > Micrococcaceae > Kocuria > Kocuria sp. SM24M-10. The sequence continues at coordinate 56,483 of NZ_LDNX01000043.1, forward strand.
GGAGGAGCGCTACGGCAGGACCCTCCCCCGGCCGGACCGGACGGCGGTCTGACCAGGCGGGAACACAGGGCTCCGGCCCGTCGGCGGGGACGCGGATGGGCGGGAGCCCTGTGTCCCCGCGTGGCGAGGCGGACCGCGCCCGCCCTCCGCGCCGTGCTCGCTAGAATCGAGGCTCCGCACGTACCCGAGGGAAAGTGACGACGTGGCTCCTGAGCGACCGACGGTGAGCATCAAGGACGTCGCCCGGGAGGCAGGGGTCTCCATCGGCACCGTGTCCAACGTCCTCAACCGCCCGGAGGCCGTCTCCGCCGACCGCCGGCGCCGGGTGCTCCAGGTGATCGACGACCTGGGGTACGTCCGCAACGACGTCGCCCGGCAGCTCAAGGCCGGCCGCTCGCGCACCGTGGGACTCGTGGTGCAGGACTCGGCGAACCCGTTCTACAACGAGATCGCCCTGGGCGCGGAGGCGGCCGCCGAGAAACTGGGGCAGGCCGTGATCATCGGCAACGCCGGGCAGTCCCCGGACCGGGAGAACCTCTACCTGGACCTGTTCGAGGAACAGCGGGTGCGCGGCGTGCTCGTCACCCCGCAGACCCCGGAGCGGTCACGGATCGAGACCCTGCGCGCCCGGGGCATCCCCGTGGTGCTCGTGGACGAGCACGCACCCCCGTCCCGCTACTGCTCGCTGGCCGTGGACGACGTCGAGGGCGGGCGCATGGCCGTCGAGCACCTGCTGGCCGGGGGCGCCCGCCGGATCGCCTTCGTGGGCGGCCCCGCCACGCTGCACCAGGTCGTGGACCGGCACGCGGGCGCCGAGCAGGCCGTGGCGCAGGTGCCCGGGGCGTCGCTCGAGGTCGTACCGACCGACGCCCTGACCGTGCTGGAGGGCCGGCGCGCCGGGGCGGCGATGCTCTCCCGCCCCGCGGAGCGCCGTCCCGAGGCGGTGTTCGCGGCCAACGACCTGCTGGGCCTGGGTCTCCTCCAGGCCTTCGTGTTCACCCACCGCCTCCGGGTGCCCGAGGACGTCGCGATCATCGGCTACGACGACATCGACTTCGCGACCTCGGCAGTCGTCCCCCTGTCCTCGATCCGTCAGCCCAGCCGACTCATGGGCCGCACGGCCGTGGAGCTGCTCGCGGACGAGGTCGCCGACCCCGAGCATCGCCACCGCCATGTGAGCTTCCCGCCGGAACTCGTCGTCCGCGACTCCACGCGACCTCCCGCCTGAGGCGGGGTGGGCCGTCAGACCCCGGCCGGGTCACCACCGTCCCCGTGACATGACCGGTACGCCGCCGGCTCCGCGACGACGTCGGGAGCCGGTGGCGCGGCGGGTGGCTACTGCTCGAACCGCTCCGGGCGGAAGGTCTCCAGCAGGGGGTGCTTCCGGCCGGTGAGGACCTCGTCGGCCAGCAGCTCTCCACCGATAAGCCCCAGCGTCGCCCCCGAGTGCGTGAAGGCGACGAAGCAGCCGGGGATCCGCTCCAGCTCCCCGAACACGGGCTCGCCGTCGCCGGGAATGGGCTTGTAGCCCATCGTCCACGTGTCCGCGGCCAGGTGCGGGGCGCCCTCGATCAGTGCGGAGGCCTCGTCCAGCAGCTCCTGGACCACCGACTCGTCGATGGTGAAGGTGCCGTCCTCCTGCTCGACGATGCTCTCCTCGTACCAGTCGTGGTCGACGGCCAGGGTGCTCCCCGGGTTGGGCCGGACCGCCGCCCTCGGCGTGTTGAGCACGGTGCTCACACCGTGGTCGACCGCACCGGTGACCACCAGCATGGACACCGGGGAGGCGTTGTCGATCACCACGCCGTGCTCGGCGAGCACGGACGGGGTCGCCGCACCGCATGCGACCACGACGGCGTCGCCCTGGTGGACCTCGCCGCCGGCCGTGCGCACGCCCGTGGCCCGGCCGCCGTCGGCGAGCAGGTGGGACCGGCCGGCCCGGGTGACGAGCTCGCCGCCGCGCTCGGTGAACTCCTCCAGGAGGTGCTCCACGAGGTGGGGCAGGCTCACCCAGCCCTCCCCCGGGTTGAAGACGGCGACGTCCTCGACGGCGGCCGGGTCGATGCCGGGGGTGACCTCGGCGATCTGCTCGGGCTTGAGAAGCATCGAGTCGTACCCGTGGGACTTCTCGTGCTCGTGGCGCTCCTCGGTGGTGGTCGCCCGCCCGGGGACGTCCCAGAACAGGCCGCCGTCGAAGCGCAGCCACTCCCGGTCCGGGTCCTGGGCGAAGAGGGTCCGGTAGCGGTCCACACCCAGGGTGCGCAGCCGGTGGTACGGCTCGGAGCGGGCGCCGGCCGAGTTGAGCCAGGACAGGGAGCGGCCGGTCGCACCGCTGGCGAGCTCGGCTTCGGTGACCAGGACGACGGACGCGCCGCCGCGCAGCAGGTGCACGGCGGTGGAGACGCCCAGGATGCCTCCGCCGAGGACGACGACTCGCTGAGGATGGGTTGCGGACACGATGCACCTTCTCTTTCTGTGGTTCCTGCTTGCTGGGGGTGATGCGCCGGGCTCGGCCCGACCCGCCGGGACGGGTTCAGTGGTGCGCATGGATCTCTTCGATGACGCGCAGCGTCTCCAGCGCGTCCGCCGGGTCGACGGGCACCGGCCCGCCGTCCAGCAGGCACGCGGCGAGCGCACGGTAGAAGGCGGGGTAGTCCCCGCGCTCGGCCGGCACCGGCACCAGGGCTCCGTCCTGGCCGAGGACTCCCCAGCTCTCCGGGGGTTCCACCCCGTAGGAGGGGGCGGTGGGGGACGTGCCGGCATCCAGTGCCGGCTCCTGCCCGTCCAGACCCCACTTCGTGTAGGCGGCCACCGAGCCGAGGACGTGGAAGCGGGGGCCGACCTGGGCGGCCAGGCCGTTCATCCACAGCCTGGAGCGGACCCCGTTCTCGTGGAGGAGCGACACGAAGGCGTCCTGCTCGGCGCCCGGGGCCCCCGTGCCGACATGGCGGGCGAGCTCGCCGTGGGCGTCCCGGACCGGACCGAAGAGCTGCAGGGCCTGGTCCACCAGGTGCGCACCGAGGTCGTGCAGGATGCCCCCGGCCTCCCCGACCGTCGCCTCGTCCTTCCAGGACCCGAAGCCCTCCGGCATCCACCACTCGAAGCGGGACTCGAAGGTGCGCACCCGGCCCAGGGCCCCGCCCTCGACGAGCATGCGCAGGGTGCGGAAGTCGGCGTCCCAGCGCCGGTTCTGGAACACGGTGAGGACCACCCCGGCCGCCTCCGCCCGGCGGAGCAGCTCCTCGCCCTCGGCCACGGTCGGGACGAACGGCTTGTCCACCACCACGTGCAGCCCGCGCTCGATCGCGGCGCAGGCCTGCTCGAAGTGGACGCCCGGCGGGGTGCCGAGCACCACGAGGTCCAGCTCCAGCTCCCCGGCGTCGAGCAGGGCGAACAGGTCGTCGCCGCTCGGGACGATCCGGGCCCCGGGATGCTGGGCCGCGGCGCGGGCGGCCCGCTCGGGATCGCCGGTGACGATCGCGGCCAGGCCGAAGCGGGGGTCCGCCGCGAGCAGCGGCGCGTGGAAGACCCGCCCCGAGACCCCGTAGCCGAGCACGGCGGTGCGGATGGCCCGCGGTGATGTCATCGGTGATGTCATGTCAGAGCACCTCCGAGAGGAACCGGCGGAGGCGGTCGCTCCGGGGAGTGTCGAAGACCTGCTGCGGGGTGCCGGCCTCCACGACCTTTCCCTCGTCCATGAAGACGACCTGGTCGGCGACCTTGCGGGCGAACTGCATCTCGTGGGTGACCACGACCATGGTCATGCCACTGCGGCTGAGACCGGCCATGAGGTCGAGGACACCCTTGACCAGCTCGGGGTCAAGAGCACTGGTGGCCTCGTCGAAGAGCATGACCTCGGGCTCCATGGCCAGGGCCCGGGCGATGGCCACGCGCTGCTGCTGGCCCCCGGAGAGGTCCCGGGGACGGTGATCCGCACGCTCGGCCAGGCCCACCTCGGCCAGATGCCTGTGGGCCAGGGCCCGCGCCTGTGCTCGCGGTATGCGCTTGACGCTGGACGGGGCCAGGGCGACGTTCTCCAGGGCGGTGTGGTCCGGGAAGAGGTTGAAGTGCTGGAAGACCATCCCGATCCTCCGCCGCAGCCCGTCGGGGTTCACGCCCAGCACGCTCTGTCCGCCGAGCAGCACCTCGCCGCTCCTGGGCTCGTGCAGGCGGTTGATCCCACGCAGCAGGGTTGACTTGCCGGAGCCCGAGGGCCCGATGATGCAGGTCGTGGTCCCGGCGGGCACGGAGAGGCTCACGCCGCGCAGGACCTCGATCTCTCCGAAGGCGAGGGTCAGCTCACGGATGTCCAGGCTGGCCCCGCGGTAGGTCTCCACGGGGGTGGGGGCCACGGTGGTGCTCATGCTTTGCTCCCGGTGCTCGAAGGGGCGGTGGTGTGGAGCTCCTCGACCTCTGCGAGTCCGCTCGAGGGGGCCACGGTGCGGCGCCGCCCGGCGCGGAACCGGTGGTCGAAGTAGTTCACGAGGTGGGTCAGCGGAACGGTGATGATCAGATAGAAGATCCCGGCCATCACCAGCGGCGAGAGGTTGCCGGTGAGCACGGCCGCGTCCTGGCCCACGCGGAACAGCTCGCGTTCGCTGACGAGCAGACCCAGGAAGTAGACGAGGCTGGAGTCCTTGACGATGGCGATGAACTCGTTGACCAGCGCCGGCAGCACCCGCCGCACCCCCTGCGGGACCACGACGAGGGCCATGGCCTTGGGATAGCTCATGCCCAGCGCCCGGCAGGCCTCCAGCTGACCCTTGTCGATGCTCTGGATGCCTGCCCGGAAGATCTCCCCGATGTAGGCGCTGGCGATCAGGCTCAGCGCGGCGATGCCCAGCGGGTACGGCGATGCCCCGAACAGCTGCTGGCTGAAGCGGGCGAAGCCCTGACCGATGAGCAGGATCGTCAGGATGGCCGGGAGGCCGCGGAAGATGTCGGTGTAGATCCGCGCGGGCACGCGCAGCCAGCGGGTCCGGGCGATGCCCATCACGGCGAGGAACATGCCGAGCACGAGTCCGATCAGGGTCGCGGAGACGGAGATGATGAGGGTGTTCTTCAGGCCGACGGCCAGCAGCTGCGGCAGTACCGCCAGCATCGCGTCGATGTCGAGGAAGGTGCGGGAGATCGTGTCGATCCAGTCCATGGGGCGCTCTCAGACGGTCGGAGGGACGGGGCCCGGCAGGTGGCCGGCCGCGGAGCGGCCGGCCACCTCGGAGGTCAGGGCGTCGGCTCGGCGGCGGCGGTCTGCTCCGTCTCCGGCAGGTACTGCTGCGGCATCGGGGAACCCGGGAACCACTTCTCGTACAGCCGCTTCCACGTCCCGTCCTCCATGGCCTCGGCCAGGCCCTCGTTCAGGGCGTCCCGCAGGGCGGTGTTCTCCGGCGCCACGGCGAAGCCGGCGGGCGCGTCGAAGGAGGGGATGTCCGCGGCGCTGACCAGGTCGTACTGGTCGATGTAGGCCTTGGCGGCCTCGTAGTCGAGGAAGTGGGCGTCCACCGCGCCGCTGTTGACGGCCGAGATGGCGGCGTTGTTGTCCGGGAACCGGACCAGTTCCGTGTCGGTCAGGTTCTTCACCGCGTAGGCCTCCTGCAGGGTCCCCTGCACCACGCCCATGCGGCGGCCCGCAAGGTCCTCCTCGGAGGTGATGCCCGAGTCCTTCGGCGTCACGGCCGAGAGGTATCCGGCCAGGTACCCGTCGGTGAAGTCGACCGTCTGCTTCCGCTCGTCGGTGATCCCGATGGCGGCGACGCCGACGTCGAACTGGCCGTTGGCCACCGCGGCGAGCAGCCCGGCGAAGTCCTGGCCCGTGAAGACCACGTCGTCGATGCCGATCCGGCCGGCCACGTCCTCGAACAGCTCGACGTCGAATCCGGTGAACTCGCCGTCGGCGTCGGTGAACGTGTAGGGCTTGGCATCGCCGAGGCTCGCCACGCGGATGGTTCCGGGTTCGATCAGCCCGTACGGATTGTCCTCGGCCGGTTCGGAGGCGGTGCTCCCGGCGCATCCCGTCAGGGCCAGCAGGAGGGCGAACAGGGCGGCAGCGGCCGCGCCGAGGCGGGAGGAAGTGCGTCGCATCATGAGGTTGCTCCAATGCTCGGGAGTCGTCGTCGGAGCCGTGGGCCCGCGGACTCGCCAGGTCGGGTGACCCGGGTGAGACCGGTCTCAACTGCCACGTTGATACCGGTCTCACACCTGGTATGTTGAGAGAAACTACGGAGTGATCCACCCCACGTCAAGAGGTGTCGCGAAAGGTTTACATGAGTCCTGATCCCCCCCGGCCGCGAGAGGTCACCGTCGCGGACGTCGCCCGGGAGGCCCGCGTCGCCAAGGCCACCGCCGCACGGGCGCTGGGAGGCTACGGCGCCGTCAGCGACGCCGCCCGCTCGCGAGTGCTCGCCGCCGCGGAAGCCCTCGGGTACCGCCCCAACGAACTGGCCCGCAGCATGAACACGGGCCGTTCCCACACCATCGGCGTGGTGGTGGGCGACATCGAGAACCCCTACTTCGGCGTGGCCACCCGTGGCATCTCGGACACCGCCAAGGCCGCAGGATACGACGTCGTCCTGGTCAACACGGACGAGGACGTGCAGGCCGAGATCGATGCGGTGCACGTGCTGCTCGACAAGCGCGTCGACGGGCTGATCGTGGCCCCCTCCACGTCGTGGAGCACCGCGCACCTGAGCGAGGTGGGGTCCTCCGGGCGGCCGCTCGTCCTGCTGGACCGACGGCTCGACGACCTGGCCGTCGACGTCGTGCAGACCGACATGGTCCCGGCCGCCCACGAGTGCACGCAGCACCTTCTCGAGGCCGGTCACGAGCGGATCGGCTACATCTCCACGGCGGACGAGCCGGCCGGTGGCTACTCCTTCGGGGCGGCGCTGCAGGCCTCACCGGTGGCCGACCGGCTCGAGGGGATGGCCGCCGCCTTCGACGACGCGGGCCTGCCGCGCCGGGACGAGTTCGTCCGGCTCGGGGCGCGGACCGAGGCGGACGTCCGGCGGGTCACCCGGGAGCTGCTCACCGGGCCGAGCCCGGTGACGGCTGTCATCGCCTCCGACAGCGTGGTCGGGGTGAGCGTCCTGACCGCCGTGCGCGAGCTCGGTCTGCGCGTCCCGGAGGACGTCTCCTTCGTGATGTTCGACGACCTGCCGTGGACCACGCTGACGGATCCGCCCATCACCGTGGTCGCCCAGCCCACCTTCGAGATCGGCACCGCGGCCGCGGCCGTCCTGCTGGAACGCCTCCGGGGGCACGCTGGCCCTCCGCGACGGCAGGGTTTCCCCGCCCGCCTGATCCAGCGCGGATCCGTCGGACCGCCTCCCGGAAAGGCCTGACGCGGACACGGGTGACGCCCGGCGTGGCGCCGGACGACCGGACGGCGAGAGATCCTCCGGCAGCGGTGCCGACCGCGCCGGGACTCCGCCCCCAGCCCGATCTCACGTTCCGGCCCCCTCCGACGTCTACGGGGTGATGACGACGAAACAGCCTTTCGAGACGCTGGTGACCCAGCACGGACCGGTCGTGTGGCGGGTCTGCCGGGCGGTCCTGAGCATTCCCGCGGACGCCGAGGACGCGTGGTCGGAGACGTTCGTGGCCGCCATGCGCGCCTATCCCGACCTCCCGGACACGGCCAACGTGCAGGCGTGGCTGGTCACCATCGCCCACCGCAAGGCGGTGGACGTGGTCCGGGCGAGGGCGAGGACCGCGGTGCCGGTGGCCGTCCTGCCGGAGCCGCCCGCGCACCGGGACGCGGTGCCCGAGCACGACTCCCCGGTGTGGGCGGCGGTGGCCGCCCTGCCGCCCCGGTAGCGCCACGTGGTGGCCTACCGCTACCTGGGCGGGCTGCCCTACCGGCAGATCGCCGAGCTGCTGGGCGGCACCCCGGAGGCCGCCCGCCGGGCCGCCGCCGACGGCCTGGCCGCCCTGCGCCGGACCCTGACCGCGACCGACCTCGAAGGAGAGGACCGATGAGCACCCACCAGGACACCCCGCGGCCGGAAGCCCTGCTGACCTCCGTCCCCGTGCCGGGCAGCACCCTCGAGCGCCTGCACCGGCGGCTGGAGGCCGCCGCCGCAGCCGCGGGCGTCCTCGATGTCGCGTACACCACGCTCGAGACCCCGGTGGGGACGCTGCTGCTCGCCGCCACGGAGCGGGGCCTGGCCCGGGTCGCCTACGCCCGGGAGGACCACGAGCAGGTCCTGGCGGACCTGGCCGACCGGCTCGGTCCGCGGATCCTGCACGCCCCGGCCCGGCTGGAGCCGGCGGCGCAGCAGCTGCGGGAGTACTTCGCCGGGACCCGCACCCGCTTCGAGCTCCCCCTGGACCGCTCGCTCTCCCGGGGCTTCCGCCGCCTGGTCCAGGAACACCTGCCGGAGATCGACTACGGCAGCACGCAGTCCTACGGCGCGGTGGCCCGGTCGGTCGGGCGCCCGCAGGCGGTGCGGGCCGTGGGCACGGCCTGCGCCACGAATCCGCTGCCGGTGGTCGTCCCCTGCCACCGTGTGCTGCGTGGCGACGGCGGCCTGGGCGGGTACATCGGCGGGCTGGAGGCGAAGCAGGCGCTGCTCGAGCTGGAGGCCGCCGCCTGAGCCCGCCCGGCACCGGGGCGGCGGTCCCGCGCCGGTCAGGCCGTGGCCTCGCGGTAGGCGGCCCAGCCGCCGTGGGCCGTGATGTCCTGGGCGCCCTCGAGCGCGAACGGCTCCACCAGGAACCCGGGCAGCTCCCGGCCGCCGGCGAGGCGGACCCTGCCGATGGCCATGGGCGCGGGCAGCCCGGCCACGAAGGTGCCGAACGCCGCGGCGTCCAGCGCCCAGACCTCCACGGCCAGGGCGGCCCCGCCCTCCGGGACGCGGAGCACCCCGGGCTTGGCCGGCACGGTGTCCAGGGCGAACATCCGGTACTCGGGGGCCGTGCTGGTGGCCTGCACGAACCGGGCGGAGCGCTCGGCCAGCTGGTGGTGCAGCGGCTGGCCGCGCAGGTGCGCCCCCGCGACCACGAGCAGCAGCTCCGGGGCGCCGGATCCGGCGGCCGAGGACGCCGTCGCCGTGGACGCGCCGACGGCGGGCACGGCAGCCGGGGACGCGGGGGCGGAGCGAGCAGCGGCCGCAGACGCAGCGCGCGAGGACGCGGTCTCAGCAGCCACCGAAGCCGCCCTCCCGCGCCACGTCCACGAGCCGGGCGTCCTCGAAGGTGTCCCCCACCAGCTGCACGCCGAACGGCAGGCCGTCCACCCGGCCGGCGGGCACCGCGAGCGCGGCGAGGTCGAGCAGGTTGGCGAAGTTGGTGAAGCGGCCCATCCGGCTGTTGGCGCCCACGGGGTCGGCCTCGAGCTCGGCGAGGGTGGGGTGGAAGGTCGTGGTGGGCAGCACGAGGGCGTCCACCGCGCCGAACACCTGCCGGGCCGTGCGGGCGCAGCCGTCCAGGAACTCCTGGTCGGCGAAGACGCGGTGGGCCGGGATCCGCCCGGCCGCGGCGATGATCCGCCCCACCGTCGGGTCGACCTCGTCCGGGTGGGCCTCCACGAAGGCGCCCACGGCCGTCCAGCGCTCGGCGACGAAGGCGCCGTCGTAGAGCAGGGCCGCCGCGGCCAGGAACGGCTCGACGTCCACCGGCTCGGTGCGGAACCCCCGGTTCCGGAACTGCCGCACCGCGGCGGCGTAGGCCTCGGTCCAGCCGGGGGCGAGCTCGCCCAGCTGCTCGGGCACGGCGTACCCGATGACGCGGTCGAGGCCGGCTGCGCGGCGCGGGGCGCAGGCGCGGGAGCGGGCGTCGCCGTCGTCGACGCCGGACATGACGTCCGCCGCGAGCCGGGCCAGGCGGAGCTCGCGGGCCATGGTGGTCACCACGTCCTGGCTGCGGCAGGCCGGCACCACCCCGGTGGCGGGCACCACGCCCTTGGTGGGCTTGACGCCGTAGAGCCCGTGCAGGGCGGCGGGCACCCGGCCGGAGCCGGCGGTGTCCGTGCCGAGGGCGAAGTCGGCGAAGCCCAGGGCCACGGCCACGCCGGAGCCGCTGCTGGACCCGCCGGAGATCCGCGCGGGGTCCTCGGCGTGCCGCACGGCGCCGTACGGGCTGCGGGTGCCGACGAGCCCGGTCGCGAACTGGTCGAGGTTGGTGCTGCCCAGCACCACGGCACCGGCGTCCTTGAGCCGGCGCACCACCGTGGCGTCGGCCGCGGGCTCGTAGGCGAAGGCGGGACAGGCCGCCGTGGTCGGCAGCCCGGCCACGTCGATGTTGTTCTTCACCGCGAACAGCGTGCCCGCGAGCGGCAGGTGCCCGCCCGCGGCGCGGGCGGCCAGGGCCCGGGCGACGTCCGCGGCCACGTCGGCCTCCGGGCGCAGGCCGATCCAGACCTCGGGCCGGTCCGCCTCCTCGATCAGCCGGTAGCGCTGCGCCACGAGCTCGTGGGCGGCGCGCTCCGCAGGCGCGGGCCCGTTCGTGGCCGGTCCGGTCGGGGCCGGGGCAGCCGTGGTGGTGGTCGTCGTCATCTCTGTCCTCCTCGTTCTCGGGATCCGCGCCGCGGCTCAGACGGTCCGGGCCACGGCGGGCGCGTCGGGCGCGGACGGTCCGTCCACGGGCGCGGCCGGATCATCCACTGTCCTGGCCGAGGCCCGCGGAGCCGCCGTCTCCGCGGCGGACGCGTCCGGAGCTCCCGGGCCCGCACCGTCGCCGTCCGGGTCCGGGCGGACGACCGCCAGCACCGCGCCCGGGCCCACGTGCGCCCCCGGCTCGACGACGACGCTGTGCACCACGCCGTCCGCGGGGGCGATCACGGGCGCCTCCATCTTCATGGCCTCGACCGCCAGGAGGGTCTGGCCCTCCCGGACCCGGTCCCCGGCCCGGACGTCGACCCGGAAGACGTTGGCGGCGAACTGCGCCTCGACGCCCTCGCAGCCGTCCGGGATCTCCACGGCGACGTCCTCCTCCGCGGCGACCTCCGCGAGCGCGGCCACGCGCTCGAACTCCCCGGCGTCCTCCCAGGCCTGCCGCTCGGCGTCGAAGGCGGAGCGGCGGCGCGCCTCGAAGGCGTCGATGCCCTCCCGGTGCTCGGCGAGGAAGGCCGCGTACTCGGCCATGGAGAACTCGCCCTCCTCGATCCGCAGCGGCAGCCGGCCCACGGCCATGTCCGCGCGCATGCCCTCGAGCTCCTCGGAGGAGACCGGGTACCACTTGATCCGGTCGAAGAAGCGCAGCAGCCAGGGGGTGCCCTCCTCGTAGGGCCCGCGCTGCCGGTGGGTGGACCACACCTGCGTGGTCCGGCCCACGAACTGGTAGCCGCCGGGGCCCTCCATCCCGTAGACGCACAGGTAGGCGCCGCCGATGCCCACGGCGTTCTGCGGCGTCCACGTGCGGGCCGGGTTGTACTTCGTGGTCACGAGCCGGTGCCGGGGGTCCACCGGGGTGGCCACGGGCGCCCCGAGGTAGACGTCGCCCAGGCCCAGGACCAGGTACTCGGCCTCGAAGAGCACCGAGCGCACGTCCTCGACCGAGTCCAGGCCGTTGATCCGCCGGATGAACTCGATGTTCCAGGGGCACCATGGGGCGTCGTCGCGCACGCCCTTCTCGTACCGGCGGATGGCCTCGCGGGTGGCGGGGTCGTCCCAGGACAGCGGCAGGTGCACGGTGCGGCTGGGCAGCCGGAGGTCGTGGGTGGCGGGCAGCGCGGCGTCGAGGGCCAGCACCCGCGCCAGGACCTCGTCCAGGCCGAGCAGCTCCGGGTCGAGGTGGATCTGCAGGGACCGGATGCCCGGGGTCAGCTCGAGCACCCCGGGGAGCGCGCCGTCGTCGATCTGCTCCTGGAGGGCCCGGCGCAGCGCCTCGACCCGCATCCGGGAGGCGATGTCCAGGGTCATCTCGCCGTACTCGACGAGCACGTTCGCGTCCCCGCTGCGCCGCACGGTCAGGGACGGGCGGTCGCCGGTGGCGGCCACAGCAGTGACCACGCCGCCGTCGACCACGGCCGCGCGGTCGGCGAGCACCCGGGCGCGGGGCTCACGGCGCAGCTGCGCGGCCTGCGCCTGGGTGATGGGCACGAAGCGCACCCGGTCCCCGGCGCGCAGCTGGCCCAGCTTCCACTTCTGCCCCTCGGCCACCGTGGCCGGGCAGGTGAACCCGCCCAGGCTGGGACCGTCGGGGCCGAGCAGGATGGGCATGTCGCCGGTGTAGTCCACCGCGCCCACGGCGTACGGGGTGTCGTGGATGTTGGAGGGGTGCAGCCCGGCCTCGCCCCCGTCGCGGCGGGCCCACTGGGGCCGTGGGCCGACGAGGCGCACGCCGGTGCGGTCGGAGTTGAAGTGGACCTCCCAGTCCGCGGCGTAGAACTCCTCCATGTCGGCGGCGGTGAAGAACTCGGGGGCGGCGTGGGGGCCCTCGAGCACCCCGACCTCCCAGTAGGCGCCGACCTGCGGGCGCTCGGCGAGCGGGACGTCGGCGACCTCGTGCGGCACGGCCGGGGTGCTGATCCCCAGGACGTCGCCGGGAGCGAGCGCGCGGCCGGCGGCCCCGCCGATCTCGCCCTGCACGAAGGTGGCCGCGGAGCCCAGCACCAGCGGGACGTCCAGCCCGCCCTCGACGAGCAGGTAGGCGCGCATGCCCTGCTCGGCGCGCCCGATCGCCAGCACGTCCCCGGCGGCGAGCTCGAGCACGGCCCACTGCGCCGCCGGCCGCCGGTTCACCAGCACCTCGGCCGGGGCGCCCGTGACCATCACCCGGGCCGGTGTGTGGAAGCGCAGGGTCGGCCCGGCCATCGTCACCTCGAGGCCTGCGGCGCGCTCGGGGTTGCCCAGCGCCTCGTTGCCCAGCCGGAAGGACAGCTCGTCCATCGGGCCCGACGGCGGGATGCCCACCGGCCAGTACCCGATCCGCCCGGGCCGGTCCTGGACGGTGGTCAGCAGCCCGGACTTCAGGACCTCCAGGCGCGGCTGGGCGCTGCGCACGCCCTCCAGGGTGGCGGTGGAGTGCTCGACGTCGCGGACCGCGGGCAGCTGCGGGATCGCCCGGAGCACGCCCAGGTTCGTGGCCACCCCGTGCACCCGGGCCTGCTCGAGGGCCTCGCCCAGCCGCGCCCAGGCCTGCGCCCGGTCCGCGCCGTGGGCGACGAACTTGCTCAGCAGGGGGTCGTAGAAGGCGCTGACCTCGGAGCCGACCTCGATCCAGGAGTCCACCCGGACGCCGTCCGGGACCACGAGGCCGGTGACGGTGCCGGCGCTGGGCAGGTTGTCCCGGTCGGGGTTCTCCGCGTAGACCCGGGCCTCCACGGCGGCGCCGCGGGCGGTGAGCTCGGCGTCCATCATGGTGCGGTCCCCGCCGGCCAGGCGGAGCATCCACTCGACGAGGTCCACGCCGTAGACGGCCTCGGTGACGGGGTGCTCGACCTGCAGGCGGGTGTTGACCTCGAGGAACGCCGCCTCCTGGCGGCCGGGGTCGTAGATGAACTCGACCGTGCCGGCGGAGCGGTAGTCCACGGAGGCGCACAGCCGCCGGGCGGCGTCGTGGATCGTGGCGCGCACGTGCTCGGGCAGGTCCGGGGCCGGGGCCTCCTCGACCACCTTCTGGTGGCGGCGCTGCAGGGTGCAGTCCCGGTCCCCGACGACGAGGACGTCGCCGCGCCCGTCGCCGAAGACCTGCACCTCGACGTGCCGGGCCCGGTCCACGAGCCGCTCCAGGAAGACCCCGGCGGAGGAGAAGTTCGCCCCGGCCACGCGCCGGACGCTCTCCCAGGCCGCGCGCAGGTCTCCGGCGTCGCGGCACTCCTGCATGCCGATCCCGCCGCCGCCGGCGGTGGCCTTGAGCATGACCGGCCAGCCGATGCCCTCGGCCTGCGCCAGCGCCTCCTCGAGGGAGCCGAGCAGCCCGGTGCCGGCGAGCAGGGGCACGTCGGCGGCCACGGCGGCGTCGCGCGCGGTGTGCTTGGCACCGAAGACGCGCAGCTGCTCCTCGGTGGGGCCGACGAACACGATCCCGGCGGCCTCGCAGGCCGCGGCGAAGTCCGTGTTCTCGGAGAGGAACCCGTAGCCGGGGTGGATCGCCCCGGCCCCGGTGCGCTCGGCCGCGGCGAGGATCCCGGCGATGTCCAGGTAGCTCTCCGCGGCGGGCGAGGCCCCCAGGTGCACGGCCTCGTCGGCGGCGGCCACGTGCAGGGAGCCGCGGTCGGCGTCCGAGTACACGGCCACGGCGCGCAGCCCGAGGGCCTGCACGGAGCGGATGATCCGCACGGCGATCTCGCCGCGGTTGGCCACGAGGACGGTGTCGAAGACGCTCATGCTCACGCCTCCTGACCGGCCGGGACCGCCGTGCCGGCAGAGACGATCATCTCGGCACGGGAGGGGTCGAAGCCGTTGCAGGGGTTGTTGACCTGCGGGCAGTTGGAGACCACCACCAGCACGTCCCGCTCCGCCCGCAGGCTCACCGAGAGTCCGGGGGCGGAGATGCCGTCCACGATGCCCAGGGCGCCGTCCGGGTCCACCGGGACGTTCATGAACCAGTTGACGTTGGAGACCTGGTCCCGCTTGCCCATGCCGTACCGGGAGAGCTCCGCCAGGAAGTTGTCCGCGCACCCGTGCTGGGACCAGGTGTGGTGGCCGTAGCGCAGGGTGTTGGACTCCTTCGAGCAGGCCCCGCCGAGGGTGTCGTGGCGCTCGACGTCCGTGCCGACGACGGTCAGCAGCGGGTCGTGCTCGTTGCTGCGCAGGATCGACCCGGCGCTCAGGTAGACGCTGTCCTGGCCCTGCAGGGTGGCCTGCGCGCTGTAGGCGCGGGCGGTGTCCGCGGCGTCGTAGACCAGGAAGTCGACGGCCTGGTTGCCGTCCACGTCCACGATGGTGAGCACCTGGCCGGCCCGCAGGACGGTGGACCAGGGGGCGAGCGGGGCCACGGTCTCGCGGCGCAGCTCGGGGCCGAACCGGGACGCGAGGTCGGCCGCGCGGTCGGCGGGGACCGGAGTGGTGGTGGGAGCAGTCATGGTGGGTTCCTTTCCTCGTCGCTGCAGGAGCTCAGGCCAGGCCGCGGGCGCGGAGGTACTCGGCGGTGTTCTGGTAGGCGCGGCGGCGTTCGGGCGCCGAGTTCCAGGCGGGGGCCTCGGGGGCGGTCGCCCGGGCGCGCCAGGCGACGACGTCGAGCGGAGTGCTCACGTACTCCTCACGCGGGTCCAGGGGGTGGGCGGCGTTGGCGAGCAGCAGCACGCACGGCATCTCGGTGACCAGGGTCAGGGAGGCGCCCGCCCCGGCGGAGCCCGTGAACACCGGCCGGCCGGAGGGGCCGACCTCCACGCCCTGGAAGAACGAGACGCAGGGCGGGACGTCCCGCCGGGAGAGCCCGTGCTTGGCGCCCGCCAGGACGAGCAGCTCGCGCCCGGCCGGGCTGGGGCCCTGGGGCTGCCCGTCCCCGTAGCGCTCCTCGTTGCGGGCCCGGGAGCTGGCGCCGTAGAGGGCGTCGTGGTGGCCCGAGCTGTCCTCCACCACGGTGGCCAGCGCACGGCCCTGGTCGGAGAGCAGGACCTGCCCGGCGCCGCTGCGGACCTGCCACTGGATCTTCATCGTGTCCGCCACGTTGAGCCGCTCGAACGGCTCCGCGGCGTTGTAGAGCAGCACCGAGGCGCAGGCGTCGCCGGTCACGTCCGTGAGCCGGACGGCGGTGCCGCGGGCCAGGACCTTGTGCGTGTAGTTGCCGCCCGCCACGCGCTCGGCCCACACGATGTCCTCCGGCGCCACCCGGGCCGGGGCGTCCTCGTAGGTCGTGGCGGGCACGGTGGGGCTGCACGCGACGACGGTGCCCTCCTGGGCGCGGGCGTGGGCCCGGGCCCCGGCGGTCGTCCCGGTGGCGGACGTGGTCTGGGTGACGGTCATGGCCGGCTCCTTCTCGGACGGATTTTCTGTCGGTTGACAGGTATTAGAGCAGGGCGGGATTTCCCCCGGGTCAGGCGGGCGTTTCGGGGAGGTAACTCCACGCCCCCTGCTCGCCCCGCCGAGCGGCGGGCGGGATTGGTAGGTTCTGTCCCGTGACGAAGAGCCGAGGACGCCCGCGCAAGAATCCCGCCTCCCCCACGGGGCGCGGGGCCGAGCAGGACGTCCTCCACGCCGCCGGGGACCTGTTCGTGCGCCACGGCTTCGCCCGGACGAGCACCCGCGCGATCGCGGAGGCCGCGGGCCTGCAGCAGGCGAGCGTCTACCACTGGTTCCGCTCCAAGGAGGAGGTCCTGCTGCGCCTGGTGCTCGGCACGGTGGTGCCCTCGCGCCGCCTCGCCGAGCGGCTGCTGGCGGCCGACGCCCCCGGGCACGTGCTGCTGTGGGCCCTGTGCTTCGCGGACACCCGGCTGCTGCTCGAGGACCCGCAGAACCTCGGGGCGCTCTACTTCGCCCCGGAGTTGCGCGGCGAAGGGTTCGAGGAGTTCCACGAGAACCGGGACGCGCTGGAGCGGATCTACGGAACCCTGCTGGAGCGCACGAGCGGGCGCCCGGCGACACCGTTCGACGCGGCCGTGGTCATGGGGCTCGTGGAGAACGTCATCCTGCAGCGCCAGCGCCGTGCGCCGCGCCTGCCCGACGACGCGGCGCACCGCATCGCGGACACGGCCCTGCGGGTCGCGGGCACCCCCGAGCACGTCGCGGGGACGACCCGGGACCGGGCGCTGGCACTGGTGGACGGTCTGGCGCAGGACACCGACCGGCGATCCGCGCCGAACGCCTAGACTGGGGAGATGCTCTCCCGCCACGGCTCGTCCCACCCGACCAGTTCCTGGACCTGCGGCGGAGGTGAGCGCTGATGTGCGGCATCGCCGGTGAGATCCGGTTCGACGGCGCGACCGCGGACCCGGGCACGATCCACCGCATGACCTGCGCCCAGTCCGGCCGCGGGCCGGACGGATCGGGCGTCTGGGCCCAGGGCGCGGTGGCCATGGGCCACTGCCGGCTGAAGATCGTGGACCTCAGCCCCTCGGGCGGGCAGCCGATGGTGGACTCCCGCCTGGGCCTGTCGATCGTGTTCAACGGCATGATCTACAACTACCGGCAGCTGCGCGAGGAGCTGCGCGGCATGGGCTACGAGTTCTTCTCCACCTCGGACACCGAGGTCGCCCTGAAGGCCTACCACCGCTGGGGCCGGGAGTGCGTCTACCACTTCCACGGCATGTTCGCCTTCGCGATCACCGAGCACACGAGCGGGCGCACGGTCCTCGCCCGGGACCGGCTGGGGATCAAGCCCCTCTACGTCGACCACACGGGGGCGCGGCTGCGGTTCGCCTCCACGGTGCAGGCGCTGCTCGCCGCCGGCGACGTCGACACCTCGATCGACCGCACCGCCCTGTCCTACTACCTCACCTTCCACTCGGTGGTCCCGGCCCCGCGCACCATACTCAAGGGCGTGCGGAAGATGCCGCCGGCGACCGTGCGCACGATCGAGCCGGACGGGTCGGCCTCCGACCACGAGTACTGGAACCCGCAGTTCACCCGGGACGAGGACCGCTCGGACTGGTCGGCGCAGGACTGGCAGGACGGCCTCGTCGAGAAGCTGCGCACCGCGGTGAAGCGGCGCATGGTGGCGGACGTGCCGGTGGGCGTGCTGCTGTCCGGCGGGATCGACTCCAGCCTCGTGGTGGCCCTGCTCGCGGAGAGCGGGCAGGAGGACCTGCAGACGTTCAGCATCGGCTTCGAGTCCCGGGGCGAGGAGTCCGGGGACGAGTTCGAGTTCTCCTCCCGCGTGGCGCGCCGTTTCGGCACCGACCACCACCAGATCGCGATCGACGACGCCCGGCTGGTCCCGGCGATCGACCGGACCGTGGCCGCGATGAGCGAGCCGATGATCAGCCACGACTGCGTGGCCTTCTACCTGCTCAGCGAGGAGGTCTCGAAGCACGTCAAGGTCGTCCAGTCCGGCCAGGGCGCCGACGAGGTGCTGGGCGGCTACCACTGGTACCCGCCGCTGGCCGACGTCGCGCGCGACGACGCGCGCCAGACCTACTCGGAGGCGTTCTTCGACCGCCCGTGGTCGCGGCTGGCCAAGGTCCTGTCCCCGGAGTGGATGGCGACCCACGACGCGCCCACGTCGTTCATCGAGCGCCACTTCGGCCGCCCCGGGGCCGAGACGGCCGTCGACGCCGCGCTGCGCACCGACTCCACGGTGATGCTCGTGGACGACCCGGTGAAGCGGGTGGACAACATGACCATGGCCTGGGGCCTCGAGGCCCGGGTGCCGTTCCTGGACCACGAGCTCGTGGAGTTCGCCGGGCGCATCCCGCCCGAGCTCAAGCTCGCCGACGGCGGCAAGGGCGTGCTCAAGCGCGCCGCGCGCGGGATCGTCCCGGACGAGGTCATCGACCGGAAGAAGGGCTACTTCCCGGTCCCGGCGATCCGCACCCTGGAGGGCGGGACCCTGGACCGGGTCGAGGCGGCGCTGACCGACCCGGCGGCGGTGCGGCGCGGGCTCTACAACTCCGAGGTGGTGGAGTCCCTGCTGGCGGACCCCAACCGGCACCACACGCCGCTGCGCTCCAACGTGCTGTGGCAGCTGGGGCTGCTCGAGATGTGGCTGCAGGAGAACGGCATCTCCTGACCCGGGCGCGGACGGCTCCGCCGCGGTCGGGCGCACCGGGGCCGTCGGCCGGTGCGCCGGCCGTCTCCGGTGCCGCCCACCATGTACTGTGTCTCGGAGCACAGCGACTCCGGTGCGGACGTCGGCACCGCAGCGCGCTCGCCGTCCGGTTCCGCCACGGAATGCGCATCGGACGCGACGACGAGGACACGCATTGCGCACAGAGAACGACCCCGGCTTCGGGGCGCACGCCGCCCGCACGGACGACGACGGCGGGTCGCCGGCCAAATGGCGGATCGTGGGCCCGGGACTGGTCGTCGCGGCCACCGGCGTGGGCGCCGCGGACATGGTCGCCACCCTGGTGGCCGGGTCCCGCTACGGCTACGGGCTGCTGTGGGCCGTGGTCCTCGGCGTGGTCCTGAAGATCATCCTGGTGGAGGGCGCCGGGCGCTTCACGCTCGCCACGGGCCGCACCATCTTCGAGGGCTGGCGCTCGCTGGGCCGGTGGACCACGTGGTACTTCGGGCCGTACATCATGATCTGGGGCTTCGTCTACGGCGCCACCGCGATGTCCTCCGCCGCCCTTCCGCTGGCCGCTGTCTTCCCCGTCCTGCCCCTGTGGGCCTGGGCGATCGTCATGGGCCTGCTCGGGTTCGTCATGGTGTGGTTCGGCAGGTACGCCACCTTCGAGAAGATCACCGCCGCGCTGGTCGGCCTGATGTTCGTCACCGTGGTGGGGCTGGCGGTCATCGCCACCCCCAACGTCCCCGAGATGATCGGGGGCCTCGTGCCGGTCATCCCGGAGGGCGGGGTGCTCTACACCCTGGCCCTCGCCGGTGGGGTCGGCGGCACCATCACGCTGGCCGCCTACGGCTACTGGCTGCGGGAGAAGGGCTGGTACACGCCCAAGTGGATGCGCGTCATGCGGATCGACAACTCCGTGGCCTACGTGGTCACGGGCATCTTCGTCATCGCCATGCTGATCGTCGGCGCCGAGGTGGTCCGATCCGCCGGCGTGGCGCTCAGCTCCGGGGACGAGGGCCTGCTGGACCTCTACGCCGTGCTCCGCGCGGAGTACGGCGACGTGGTCGGCACCGGCTTCCTCGTCGGCTTCTGGGCCGCCTCCTTCTCCTCGATCATCGGCGTGTGGAACGGCGTGTCCCTGATGTTCGCCGACTTCTGGGGCAACATCCGCGGCAAGGAGTCCGGCCACCCCGACACCCGGGTCGGCGGCAAGTACTTCCGCTTCTACGTGCTCTGGCTGACGTTCCCGCCCATGCTCCTCTTCGCCCTGGGCCAGCCCATCGGCCTGATCCTCGCCTACGGCGTCCTGGGCTCGCTGTTCATGCCCTTCCTGGCGCTCACCCTGCTTGGCCTGCTCAACGGCCGCCGGATCCCCAAGGAGTGGGCCAACAGGTGGCACACCAACACCGCGCTGGGGATTACCGCCCTGCTCTTCGGCATCCTGGGCGCCCAGCAACTGGTGAAGGCCGTCGCACCACTCCTCGGCGGCTGACGGCCCCACCGGGTCAGGGGATGACGCGCTCGGCCCGGTAGCGGTCGAACAGGCGGGTGAAGCAGTCCTGGGTGCGGCGGTACACCGTGAATCCGGCCGGCCGGCTCTTGGACATGTCCGCGACGACCTCGATCGGCCGGCCCAGGTCCGCGTCCGTGTGCCACCACGAGGCCACCCGCGCGAGGTCGGGCTCGACCAGCCCGTGCTGCTCGGCGATCCGCGCCCAGAGGTCCTCGGTGCCGCGCATCTGCTCCTCGAGGGGCCGCGGGGCGTCCCGGAAGCCCTCCCACTCCAGCCCGAACCACGCCGCGAGCGCCGGCGGGTGCGGCCTGCCGGGCGGGTGGGCGCGTCAGCCGGTGAGCGCCCGGGCGCGCGCCTCGGACGGGGAGACGCCGTAGGCGGCCTTGTACACGCGGGAGAAGTGGGCGGCGTCGGGAAACCCCCAGCGGGCGGCGATCCGCCCGACGGGCACCCCGACGCTCACGGGGTCCTCGAGGGCCCGCCGGCACCGCTCCAGCCGGCGGGTGCGGACCCACGCGGAGACAGTGGTGCCCTCCTCGTGGAAGAGCTGGTGGAGCCGCCGGACCGAGATGAAGTGGGCGCGGGCGATGGTCGTGGGATCGAGGTCCGGGCGGGAGAGGTTCGCCTCGACCCAGTCGTGCACCGTGGCGCGCAGCCGGTCCGCCTCGTGGGCCGAGGCCGCCACCTGGTCGTCGAGCTCGAGGTTGAACGAGGTGGTGAGCAGGTCCAGGGCCGAGTTGCCCAGGCGCTGCCCGTTCATGCCGGTCAGGGCGTCCATCCGCTCGGCCATCGAGGCGAGGAAGCTCGAGACCATCCCGTGCACGGCGGTCTCCGACCCGAGCCGGGCCGCCCGCAGCTGCCCGGCCGCCGCCGGGGGCAGGTCGAGCACGCCGTGCGGGAACATGAGCACCAGCGGCCGGGCGTCCTCGGTGAACTCGAGCCGGTAGGGGGCGGAGGTGTCGTAGAGCGCCAGGTCACCCGGCGCCAGCACGCTGCGGCGGCCCGCCTGCTCCACGGAGCAGCGGCCCTCCAGCTGCAGGTTCACCTTGAAGCACCCCTCGCCGTCGGCCGTGCCGGGCACGCGCTCGACGGCGTGGGGGCCGACCCGCATGTGGGTGACGTGCAGGTTCCCGGCGTCCCGCGCCACGAGGCTCGCACGGAAGGTCCGCCGGGCCGTGGTGGTGCACCGCAGCGGCACGAAGGACTGCGAGGCGAGCCGGGTCCAGTCCTGGATCGTCTCGGCCAGCACGGGCTCCGCCGGCGCGGGGCGCGGCGGAAGCGGTGTCGAGGCCATGCGGGAGTCCCCCTCTCCGGAACGGCGGCGGGCCGCACCGGGCCGGCCCGCCGTGACTGCGATCACAACGGTGGTCCCATCCTAGACCGGGCGGCAGACCGGCCGCCGTTCGGAACGGCGCAGCCACACGACCGCCAGGACGGCCACGGCCAGCTCGACGCCGACCACGAGCAGCACTCCGGCTCCGTGGGCGGCGCCTCCTGCGGCGGCCGGCACCGTCCCGGCGGACGGGGTGCCGTGCTGGGCATGACCACCGACGCCGCTCATCAGCGGCAGCAGCAGGACGTGGCCGAGCGCCATGGCCAGGGCCGTCCCCAGAGCCATCCGCACCGTGCCGGCCGCCGGGTGCACGGCCGCCGGACGGACGAGGGCGACCAGGCAGGGGAGGCACAGCACCGCCATGAGGCCCATGAGCACGGACCACCCGCGCCCGTGGGTGCCGCCGAGGGCCATCTGTGCGTGCAGGACCACGGAGACACCGGTCCCCAGGGCGAGCGCGCCCCGGAGGGGGTCGCCCAGCAGGCGCGGCGTCCGGGCCGGCACCGCGACCGCGGCCCCCGCCGCGCTCACCCGTGCTCCGCGGTGCGCTCGGGCTCCACCGTCTGCTCGGGCTGCACCGTCTGCCCGGGCTCCGCGTCCTCCTGCGGGCCGGCCCCCGGCCGGCCGTCCCCGACGGCGCGGCCGGAGCCCACCCCGGCGAACACCGCGGGGCGACGGCGCCTGAGGTACTCGCCCCAGACCAGTCCGAGGACTCCGGTGGCGAGGATGATCGCGGGCATGACGACCGCCAGCAGGCTGGGGCCCTCCGCACCGATGAGGACGTCGAAGTTCACGAGGATGAGCACGAAGACCGTGCCCAGGCCCAGGCCCGAGACGGCGGGGGCGATCCAGCGCACCCAGGCGGAGTGCCCGCCGGGGTCCCGCCGGAAGTGCCCGATGACGGCCAGGGAGGTGAGGGCCAGGAGGAAGATCAGCCCGAAGGCCCCGGCGTTCGTGAGCCAGGTGAACAGCGTCAGCACCGGGAACAGGGGGCCCAGCTCCGAGTTCAGCCCGGCGACGGCGAACACGGCCACGAGCACCACGGCCAGTCCGCTCTGCGTGAGCGAACCGGCCACCGGGGCGTGGTTGCGCCGCCCCACGGCCCCCAGCCGGCGGGGCAGCACGGACTCGCGGCCCAGGGAGAAGAAGTAGCGGGCCACGGCGTTGTGGAAGGCGATCAGCGCGGCGAGCAGGCTGGTGATGAACAGGACCTGGGCGATGTCCGTCAGCAGCACCCCGCCGTGCTCTCCCAGGAACACGAAGACCAGGTCCGGGCCGAGCTCCTGGGAGGCGGCCACGATCTGACCGGGTCCGACCCCCATGGCCAGGGCCCAGGCGGACACGGCATAGAACACCGAGATGATCAGCACCGCGATGAACGTGGCCCTCGGCACGGAACGGGCAGGGTCCTTGACCTCCTCGCTGTAGATCGCGCCGGACTCGAAGCCCATGAACGCCGCGATCCCGAAGGCCAGCAACGCCCCGATGCCCGGAGCGAGGAACTCGGAGGGCGTCAGCGGCTGCGCGCTGATCCCCTCGGGGGCCACCGTGAGGGAGACGACGTCGACGACGATCACCACCAGGAACTCCAGGGCCACCAGGACGGCGATCACCTTCGCGGAGAGGTCCACCCTGCTGACCCCGAGCACACCGACCAGCACGAGCCCGGCCAGGGCGGCCGCCCACCAGGGCAGGGTCAGGCCCAGCCGGGCCTCCAGGAAGGAGGACAGGGCGAAGCCGAAGAGCCCGTAGAGCCCGATCTGCATGGCGTTGTAGCTGACCAGCGCCAGCCAGGACGCGCCGATGCCCTGACGCCGGCCCAGGCCGTCGGCGATGTAGGCGTAGAAGGCGCCGGCGTTGGTGATCCGGGCGGACATCGCCCCGTACCCCACCGCGAACACGGCCAGCAGCACCCCCAGCAGGACATAGGCCAGGGGCACCCCCGTCAGGCCGGCGACGGCGTAGGTCGTCGGAACACCACCGGCGAGCACGGTCAGCGGGGCCGAGGCGGCGATGATGAGGAAGACCAGGGCGGGGACGGTGAGCGTCCGACGGTCCAGGCCCCCGTGCTCGCTGAGGTGGCCCTGTGCTGGTGCCCCGCCGGAGGCGTGCAGGTTTCCGGACGATGTGGTGCTGGTGCTCATGGTTCAGCCCTCGCAGTGGCAGTCGTGGGACGGGTGGTCGCCGGTGCCGGTGACGGCATGGGCGCTTTCCGTGGCAGGGACCGGATCGGCGTGGCCGACCTCGGTGCCGCAGCAGCGTCCGCCGGCGGTGGACCAGTCGGGCAGGTCCAGGGCCGGGTTGCGGTCGAGGAAGCCGTAGGGCTTGAACCAGAAGCCGTAGTAGTCCACCGGCATGACCGGCCAGTCCTCGGTGCGCGGGATGTGGGTGGGGCCGAAGGTGTGCCACAGCACCACGTCGGTGTTCTCCAGAGGCCGGTCCTGGGCGACCCAGTCGGCGATGCCGCCCCCGGCGTGCTGGTTGGGGAAGTCCCCGGCCGGGAACCTCTCCTCGGCGTCGAAGGCGGTGACCCACAGGTGGTGGGTGGCGAACGCCGCGCGCCGGCGCGCCGAGGAGCCCTCGGCGGCCAGCAGCCGCGGACCGGGCATGGGGATCAGGTGGTAGGCGGTGGGCTCTCCCACGTGGTTGCGGCGGTTCGGGTTGGTGACGAACCACTTCCGCCCGGTCTCGGTGTTCGCGTCCCGGATCCCCTCGGACTCCCGGGTCACATCGGTGCGCGACCACGTGAAGGCGTTGCCGTAGGGGTTGTCCTCCCCCATCGGCAGGGCCACGAGGTTCTCCTCCTGCACGGTGTTCCCCGTGCCGTCGACGGCGACGTCCAGACGGGCGCAGAAGAGGTGCTGGTGCACCGGGGCCTGCACGCCCGGGGCGACCTCGGCGGCGTGCCGGTTGGGCCGGCCGGGCTCGCACGCCCCGGCGAAGACGATGCCGGTGGCCTTGGCCTCCACCTGGATCGAGCCGTCGAGGTAGAAGTACCAGAAGAAGCCGTACTCGTAGTTGCCGATCGTGGCGAAGTAGCTGATCACCAGCCGGCGGGAGCGGCGCACCTGCGGGGCCTCCCCCGGTTCGGTGTGCTTCCACAGGATCCCGTAGTCCTCCTCGTGCATGCACACGGCGTGCGGGATCTCCATCGGGTGGCCCTCGTCGTCGGCCACGAACGCGTCGAAGTACCGGATCACCCCCAGGCAGTCGCAGCCCAGCTTCAGGGAGTTGGCGTTCTTGCCCAGCAGGTACTCCCCGGCGTCGAAGTAGCTGATCCAGAAGCGGGTGTTCGTGGTGTCGCCGTAGGGAACCACCATCTCCGGCACGGAACCGCGGTGGAGCACCGAGCGGTCCTCGGGCTCCTCGCCGGTGTCGTCGCGGAACGTGACCTGGTTGAGCACCAGTCCTTCCTGGGCGTTGAAGCCGATGCGGAGCTTCCAGTTCTCCCACGTCACGTGGGAGCCCTCCACCTGGAAGGACGGGCCCTCCGGCTGGACGATGTCCAGCGGCTTGAGCGAGGTGCGGGCCGGGCCCACGTGCTCGGGGGTGTAGTTGGCGTCGGCCATGGGCACCGGCACGTCGCCCTCGTCCTCCAACCGGACGACCTCCCCGGCCGTGAGG
Organism: Kocuria sp. SM24M-10; assembly: GCF_001027955.1. Classification (NCBI taxonomy): domain Bacteria; kingdom Bacillati; phylum Actinomycetota; class Actinomycetes; order Micrococcales; family Micrococcaceae; genus Kocuria; species Kocuria sp. SM24M-10. The sequence goes on from NZ_LDNX01000043.1 coordinate 81,505, forward strand.
TCCACGTGCGCGATCAGGCCCTCCACCGGGTGCCCCCACGGGTTGTCCCCCTCGAAGCGGCGGTGGAAGGTCAGCGAGCGGATCACCCGCTTGCCCGTCTCGTCCTCCCGCGGGAAGAAGCCCGGAGCCATGGGGGCCACGAACGTGTGGGTCGTGTCCTCGATGCCGCGGCGGGACATGGCCTCCTGCCAGCGCGGATCCGCCTTCACGATCTCCGCCGCCCGGTCGTACTCCTCGAACAGGTACTGCGCCTGCCCGTAGGGGTGCTCCCCCGTGGGCAGGGTCTCCACCGAGCGGACCTGCCCGGCCGTCACGGACACGACCGCCCGGCGGGTGCGGCCGGTGCCCGTGTCCAGGAGGGTGACGTCCACCGAGCGGTCGAAGTCGTCCGCGCCCTCCCGGTGGCCGAGCACCACGGACTTGGGCGGCTCCACGGGCAGCACCCGCGGGAACCGGGTGTCCGGCCCCAGCAGGCCGGCGGCCTCGAGGATGCTGCGGGCGGCGTTGATCTCCGCCGGGGTGAGCATGTCGAGCGGGTGGGTGACCCCGAGCGCGGACGGCGGGGTGGCGAGCGTGGTCTCCTGCATGGCGGATCTCCTCGGGTGGTCCGGAAGCGGGCGCGGCGGGCCCTGCGGATCGGTGCGGGCCGGAACCCGTTGACGATCAGTGTGGGGCAGGTCACGGCGGCGCGGACCGGATCCGGCACCGGGGTGCACCCGCTGGCAACCGGCCTGCGCTGTGGGTCAAGACCGGCCCCCGCACGCCCGGTCGCATAGCGTGGACCGCGGAAGGGACCAGCGACGGGAACGGGACAGGCGGGCGACGTGACGAGATCCGAGGACGAGGAGCGGGCCCCGGGGACGGGCTCCACCGGCGCGGCCGCGCGGGAGGCGGAGCAGCTGGGCCTGGCCGAGGGGCTCGCCCGGCGGCTCGACCGGCCGATGGGCATCCTGGGGGTGCTCTTCCTGTTCGTGGTGCTCGGCCAGCTGCTCGCGGAGGACCCCGGCCTGCTGGCCTTCCTCAACGTGGTCGGGTGGCTGTTCTGGGCGGTCTTCGTGAGCGAGTTCCTGCTGCGCGCCTACGTCGCCCGGTTCTCGGCGGCGTTCTGGAAGCGCAACTGGTGGCAGGTGCTCTTCCTCCTGCTCCCCTTCCTGCGCTTCTTCCGGGCGCTGCAGGCGGCCCGGCTGATCCGGCTCACCCGCCTGACCCGGGCCGGCAGCGTGCTCTCGGCCGGGGTCCGCGGCTCCCGCTCCGCCGGGCGGCTGCTGTCCAGCAGGATCGGCTGGCTCGCGGCGCTGACCGGCGTCGTCGTCCTGGTCTCGAGCCAGCTGCTCTACGTCCTGGGCGCCTACCCGGACTACGGGCCGGCGCTCTCCGACGCCGCGATGTCCACGATCACGGGGCGGGAGCTCGGGGCGCAGGGCGGCTTCCCCCGGGTCCTGGAGGTCGTGCTGGCGGTGTACTCGGTGGGCGTCTTCGCGACCCTGGCCGGCTCCGTGGGGGCCTACTTCCTGCGGGACGGCAACGCCCCCCGGCAGGCCGCGGCCTATCCCCGGGACGAGCCCGCCGGGTAGGATCGGTCCCGACCGAACAGATCAGCAGGCTGACGGTCCCGTCGACGGCGGCGACCCCGGCCCTGAGAAGGAGGATCGATGAAGGCTCTGACATGGCAGGGAAAGCGCTCGGTGAGCGTGGAGGAGGTTCCGGACCCGAGGATCCAGGAGCCCACGGACGCGATCGTGCGGATCACCTCGTCGGGCATCTGCGGCTCGGACCTGCACCTGTACGAGGTGCTGGGCCCGTTCATGGACAAGGGCGACGTGGTCGGCCACGAGCCCATGGGCATCGTGGAGGAGGTCGGCTCCGCGGTCACGGACCTCAAGCCCGGTGACCGCGTGGTGATCCCGTTCAACATCTCCTGCGGGCACTGCTTCATGTGCCGACACGGCCTGCAGTCCCAGTGCGAGACCACCCAGGTCCGCGAGTACAACAGCGGGTGCGCCATCTACGGCTACTCCCGCATGTACGGGTCCGTGCCCGGCGGTCAGGCGGAGTACCTGCGGGTGCCGCACGCCGACTACGGGCCCATCAAGGTCCCGGACACCGGTGAGGACGAGCGCTACCTGTACCTCTCCGACGTGGTGCCCACCGCGTGGCAGGCCGTGCAGTACGCCGCGCCCCCGGAGGGCGGCTCCCTGGCCGTGCTCGGGCTGGGCCCGATCGGCCAGATGTCGGCGCGGATCGGCCGGCACCTGGGCTACCGCGTGATCGCGGTGGACCCCGTCGCGGAGCGCCGCGCCATGGCCGAGCGCCACGGGGTGGAGACGCTGGACTCGCACCCGGGGGTGGCCGACGAGCTGCGCGAGAGCACGGACGGCCGCGGACCCGACGCCGTGGTGGACGCGGTCGGCATGGAGGCCCACGGCTCGCCCGTGGCGGGCCTGGCGCAGCAGGCCGTGGGGCTGCTGCCGGACCCGCTGGCCCGCAAGGCCATGGAGACCGCCGGCAGCGACCGGCTCAACGCCGTCTACACCGCGATCGACGCGGTCCGCCGCGGCGGCACGATCTCGCTCAGCGGCGTGTACGGCGGCTCGAAGAGCCCGCTGCCCCTGCTGACGATGTTCGACAAGCAGCTCCAGTTCCGCATGGGGCAGTGCAACGTGAAGCGGTGGATCGACGACCTGCTCCCGCTGGTGGACGACCCCTCGGACCCGCTGGGCGTCCTGGACCTGAAGACCCACACGGCCTCCCTGGACGAGGCGCCGGAGATGTACGAGAAGTTCCAGAAGAAGCAGGACGGGTGCATCAAGGTGGTGCTGAAGCCGTAGCGCCCCGCGCGCCGTCCCGGTGAGCCCCGGTCCTCGTTCCGAGGGCCGGGGCTCGCTGCGTGCCCGGGCGGTGTCGTGCCCTGCGCCCGTCCGGTCCTGCCCGGCCGGTCCTGCCCGGCCGGTCCTGCTCAGCCGACCGTGATGCGCACCCGGGCCGGCAGCAGCGCGTCGAGATCCCCGTCCAGGGCGAGGGCCGGGGTGGAGGAGCCGAGCGCGGCGTCCGGGACGCCGTGCACCGCCATCCGCAGGGCCAGCTCCGTGGTCAGCCAGGGGGTGGTCCCGTAGCCGGGGTTGCCCTGCGCCTCCAGCACCGCGGGGAAGGTGCTGCCCTGGTGGGTGGTGAAGACGCCACGGGTCGTCCAGGACCAGCCGGTGAGGACGTCCCCCGTCGGGCCGGTGCCCGCCTGCGGCAGCCGCGCCGCCAGGACGCCGGCGAGACGGGCGCGCACCGGGTGCGGCAGGCGGCCGGCGAGCCCGGCCAGGAACTGGACGGCGGTGACCGCCGTGGCCGCGGCGAACCGCCCGGCGCCCGGGAGTCCTCCCGATCGGCCCAGGTCCGCGGCCTCCCGGAACGCGAGGGGGTGCGCGGCGGCCCCCGGCACGGGGCTGAGGGCCTGGGTGCGGTGGACCACCGGCGGGTTGATCGCCGCGAGGGGGCTCATGGGGGCCAGCACCCGGCCGCCGGCGGTCCGGGCGCGCAGGCGCAGCGGGCTGGTGCGGCGCACCGCACCGGGGTCGGCGGCGGTGCCGGTGCCGGGCGCCGGCGCGGGAAGGCGTGCGGCCACGTCCCCCATCCGGGCGGGGTCGGGGTCCCGCAGGACCTCGACGAGGCTCTGCAGGGTCCCGCCCGAGACCGACTCCGAGAACCCTGTCCCCGGTGGGGTGCGCACGGAGGTCACGAGGTCCGCGGTGCGCAGGGTCTCGCCGTGGGCGGCGGCGTGCCGGCGGGCGGCGTCCACGAGCACGTCGGCGGGCAGGGCCTCGAAGCCGGCCGTGTGCACGAGAGCCACCCCGGCGGCCCGCGCGGGCGCGTCCAGGTCACGGTCGGTGCGGTGGGCCAGCTGCGACTCCCCGGTCAGGTCCAGGTAGTGGGCGCCCTCCGCGACGCACGCGGCCAGCACCGGCGGGGCCAGCCGGGTGTAGGGGCCGGCCAGGTTGACCAGGACGTCGCTCCGCCGCACGAACGCGCGCAGGGATCCGGGGTCCGTCACGTCGGCGGGCACGATCTCGGGAACGGGGATCCCGCGCTCGGCGCACAGGGCGCGCACGCGCTCGGGGTCCCGGGCGCCGACGACGACGTCGACCCCCGCCTCGGCCGCCCGCGCCACGAGGTGGGCCAGCGCCACGCGCCCGGTGATGCCGGTGGCCCCGAGCAGGCCCACGACGGGCCGGGGGTTCTGGGTGGAGTCCATCCGGTCACTCTAGGGGACCCTCCGGGACGGACCTCTTCCGAAGCCGGCTCCCAGGTCCGTCTCCTACCCTGGTGGGCAAGGATCCGCGCCCTTCGAGAAAGGTCCTCCCGTGAGCACCTCCCCCGTCCGCGCCCCCGCCGGACCCGTCCGGCCGACCGCCGCGGACCGCACCCGCCAGGTCGTGGTCACGGTCAGCGAGATCGCGTGCGTGCTGGGCACCCTGGTGGGGATCGGCCTGTTCGGCACCCGGGTCGAGGAGTCCTCCGGGGGCAGCCTCGCCGCGGACGCCACCCTGCTCGCCCCGGCGGGCACCGCGTTCTCCATCTGGTCGGTGATCTACCTGGGCCTGTTCGCGTACACCGTCTGGCAGTGGCTGCCCTCGCGCGCCGCGGACCCGCGCGCCCGCGCCACCGGCTGGCTCGCGGCGGTCTCCATGCTCCTCAACGCCGGCTGGCTGCTGGTCACCCAGCAGGGGTGGATCTGGGTCAGCGTCGGCGTCATCGGCGTCCTGGCCCTCGTCCTGGGCCTGCTGGTGCAGCGCCTGGCCGAGCTGCCGGACCCGGGCACCCGGCTGGACCAGCTCGTGGTGGACGGCACCTTCGGGCTGTACCTGGGCTGGGTCGCCGTCGCGACGGCGGCCAACGTCGCGGCCGCCCTCGTCGCCTCGGGCGTGCGCCAGGAGGGGCCGGGCGCCGAGTGGATCGGCGTGGCCGTGGTGCTCGTGCTGGCCGCGGTGCTGGCGTGGATCCAGCACCGGGTCGGCGGGCGCTGGGCCGTGGCCGCCGCCTCGGCGTGGGGCCTGTCCTGGATCGCGGTCGGCCGGGCCCTGGACGAGCCCCAGTCGCTGACCCTGGCCTATGGCGCGGTCCTCGCCGCCGTGCTGGTGGTGCTCGCCACGGCGTTCGCGCGCGGACGCGCCCCGGCACCCGGGGCGGCCCCGCACGCGGCGGGGCGCACGGATCACGGTGCGGCGGCGGTGACCGCGCGGCGCTAGGAGGGCACCCGCACGAGGCTGGGGCGGCACCCGCACGCGACCAGGACGCGGACCGCCCAGGGTCAGGACGCGGACCGCTCCTGGAGGTCCTCCCCGGCCCGCGCCCGCACCACGGCGTCCACGGCGCGGATGAAGCCCAGGTGGCTGAACGCCTGCGGGAAGTTCCCGGCCAGCCGCCCGGTGTCGGGGTCGAACTCCTCGGCGTAGAGGCCCAGGTCGTTGGCGTAGCCGGCCAGCTGCTCCAGCAGCGCCCCGGCGTCGTCCACCCTCCCGCTGCGCGCGTACTGCTCCACGAGCCAGAACGTGCAGATCAGGAACGGGTACTCCCCGCCCTCCAGCCCGTCCAGCCCGGAGGCCGTCCGGTACCGGTGCACCAGCCCGTGCTCGCCGCGCAGGTCCGCCTCGATCCGGGCCACGGTGCCGAGCATCCGCGGGTCGTCGTAGGCCACGAACCCGGTGTGCGGCAGTTGGAGCAGCGAGGCGTCGACCTCGGTGCTGCCGTAGGTCTGGGTGAAGGTGTTCAGCTCCGCGTCGAAACCGCGCTCCATGATCTCGGTGCACAGCTGCTCCCGCAGCTCGCGCCACCGCTGCACCGGCCCGCCGAGCCCGTGCTCCTCCACCGCACGGATGCCCTGGTCGAAGGCGGCCCACATCATGGCCCGGCCGTGCACGAAGAAGGCCGGGTCCCCGCGCATCTCCCAGATGCCGTGACCGGGGCGCTCGAAGTTGCGCTCGCAGAAGCGCAGCAGGTTCTTCTGTAGCTCCCACGAGGACGTGTCCTCCTCGATCCCGGCGTCGCGCAGGGCGGCCAGCGCCAGCATGACCTCGCCCACGACGTCGGCCTGGTACTGGCCCACGGCCCCGTTGCCGATCCGCACCGGGGCCGAGTCCTCGTACCCGGTGAGATGGCCCAGCTCGTTCTCGGCCAGCCGCCGCTCCCCCGCCAGCCCGTACATGATCTGCACCTGGTCGGGGTCCCCGGCCACGGCCCGCAGCAGCCAGTTGCGCCAGTGCAGCGCGCCGTCGGTGAAGTCGTGGGCGACGAGCACCTCGATGGTCAGGGCCGCGTCGCGCAGCCAGGTGTAGCGGTAGTCCCAGTTGCGCACTCCCCCGAACTCCTCCGGCAGGGAGGTGGTGGGGGCGGCCACGATCCCGCCGGTGCCCCGGTGGGTGAGCGCCCGCAGCACGAGCAGGGAGCGCAGCACGGCCTGCTCGTGGCGCTTGTGCGTGCTCACGTGCGAGGACCACTCGGTCCAGAACGTGACGGCCTGGTCCAGGGCCCGGGCGGGGTCCACCGCCCGGGGCAGCGGGTGGTGGGACTCGTACCAGGTCAGCGCCCAGTCCAGGGACTCCCCGGCGGAGAGCGCGAAGCGCCCGGCCAGCCGGTCGGAGACCCCTCCCGCGTCGTCGTCGGGCCGGCCGGGCTCCTCCGGTGCCGCATCCTGCGGCGGCTCGGCCGGCGCGGCCCCGTGGGCGTGCAGCATGGGCCCGGTCAGCAGCAGGGCGTCGGGGCCGGCGATCGAGAGCAGCCCGCACGTGCCGTCCGCGTCCACCTCGACCCGGCGGGTCCAGGGTAGGGCGCGGTTGTAGTCGAAGCGGATCCGCAGGTCGTGCTCCACCTCCACCGTCCCGGCGGTGCACTCGACCCGGCGCACCAGGTCGGCGTGGTCGGGGTGGCCCTCCGACCCGCCCGGGGGCAGGAAGTCGGTGACCACGGCGGTGCCGGTGGGGGTGCGCCACGTGGTCTCGAGCACGAAGGTGCGGGGCAGGTAGCGGCGGGAGACGACCTCGCCGCCGACGGCGGAGAGCTTCCACCGCCCGTCCTCGGGGCCGCCGAGCAGGGCGGCGAAGACCGACGGGGAGTCGAACCGGGGGAAGCACAGCCAGTCGATGCTGCCCTCGCGGGACACCAGCGGACCGGTGTGCAGATCGGAGAGGAGGGCGTAGTCCTCCAGGGGCGTGGACGGGGGCCGCGGGGGTTCGTCGCTCATGGGCCCATTCAACCAGCCGGGGCGCTCCGGCCCCCCGACACGGCCAGGTCGTGGGCGAGCACGGCGAGCTCGAGCAGCAGCCGGCCCCGCGGCTCCTGCGGGCTGCACCCGGTCAGCTCCACGAGCCGGCGGCTGCGGTAGATCACGGTGTTGCGGTGGCAGAACAGCTCCTCGGCCGCGGACGTCGGCGAGCCGCTGTGCCGCAGGAGCGCGCGCAGGGTGTCCAGCAGCGTGGTGCGCTGGTGGGCCGGCAGGGCGAGCACCGGGGCCAGGACCTGCTCGACGATCATCGAGCCCACCTCCGGGCTCGTCTCGAGCAGCAGCTCCGGCAGGCGGGCCGAGGCCCACACGAGCCGCCGCGCCCCCACCGGCAGGGTCGCGGCGGCCCGGGCGGCCAGCCGGAAGGCGGCCGCGGTGTCCGCCATGCCCTGCCGGGCGAGGGCCACCCCCACCCGGCCCTCGACGGCCGGGCGCAGCAGGTCGCTCAGCCACGCCTCGTCGGCGCCCTGCATGGCGACCACCCCGTAGAGGGCGCCGTCGCGCACGCCCCAGCGGGAGGTCCCGCCCATCCGCTCCACCCGGTCCTCGGGGTGGTGCAGGGGCTCGCTGTGCGGGTCCTCCACGACGGCGACGACGCAGGCGACCGGGGCGTCGGCGCGGATCCCGAGGATCTGCTCGGCCTGGCCGGCGAACTCCGGGTCGGCGGCGCGGCCCTCGAGCAGGCCCGCCAGGTAGTTCTCCTGCCGGCGCAGGTCCCGCAGCTCCTGCCGGGCGGTCTCGCGCCGGTAGGCCTCGCTCATGACCTCGCTCTGCACCCCCAGGTCGTGCCACAGCCGGCGGCCGGCGGTGACGAGCTCCTCGGCGGTGATCTCGGCCCGGCCGTCCCGCACCCGGTCGGTCATCGCCTCCCAGAGCAGCAGGTTGCCGGTGGTGTAGGCGGACAGCACCGCCTCCAGCGGAACACCCTGGCGGGCCCGCTCGATGCCCGTGTCCCGCCACACGTCGACCGCGCGGGCCGTGCCGCCGTCGTCGTCCGCGCGCCCGGCGAGGATGCGCAGGCCCCGGCCGACGTGCTCGCGGGTGCTCCGGCGCAGCAGCGCCTGCAGCTCCGGGGTGGACCAGCCGCCACCGGCCGGGCCCTTCCCGAGCAGCACCGCGGTGATCCCGTCGGCGATCCGGTCGGCGTCCGCCAGCATCCCGGTCCAGGCCCGGCGGAGCCGGTCCTGCTCGCCGGGCCGCGCCGGCTCCTGCGCCGTGTCCTGCGCCTCGCTGTGCTCCATTCCTCCACGATCGCACGCGGTGCACAGTCCGGACCGCAGAACGGCCGCTGCTGCACAAGGATCTTCGTGCACCGCGCCCATGTACCCGCTGTGACGCGAGGCACAGGATGGTGGCGAGCGCCGATGCCCGCCCGAGCCCAGGAGCACCCCATGACCCAGACCGCGACCGCACCCAGGACCTCCGTGCTGGAGGACCACGACATCTACCGGCTCGACGCCCGCCTCACCGCCGAGGAGCGCGCGATCCGCGACAGGGTGCGCGCCTTCGTCGACGCGGAGGTCCGCCCCGTCATCAACGACTACTGGGAGCGCGCGGAGTTCCCCTTCGAGCTCGTCCCGAAGCTCGCCGAGCTCGGCGTGGCCGGCACGGTCATCGAGGGCCACGGCTGCCCGGGGATGAGCCGGATGGCCGGGGCCCAGGTGTCCCTGGAGCTGGCCCGCGGGGACGGCTCGATCAACACGTTCTTCGGCGTGCACTCCGGCCTGGCGATGGGCTCGATCAACACCCTCGGCTCGGAGGAGCAGAAGCAGCGGTGGCTGCCGGCCATGGCCCGCCTCGAGCGGATCGGCGCGTTCGCGCTCACCGAGCCGGAGCACGGCTCGGACTCCGTGGCCCTCGAGACCAGCGCCCGCCGCGAGGGCGACACCTGGGTGCTCGACGGGGCGAAGCGCTGGATCGGCAACGCCTCCTACGCCCACGTCGTGGTCATCTACGCCCGGGACGTCGAGGACGGCCAGGTCAAGGCCTTCGTGCTCGAACGCGAACCGGACGCGGAGTTCCCCGCCGGGTTCCGCCCCACCGTGATCACCGGCAAGATCGGCAAGCGCGCGATCCTGCAGCCGGACATCGTCATCGAGGACCTGCGCGTTCCCGAGGCGAACCGTCTGCAGCGCTGCGACTCCTTCAAGGACGTCAACAAGGTCCTCAACGCCACCCGCGGCGGGGTGGCCTGGGAGGCCCTCGGCCACGCGATCGCCGCCTACGAGATCGCCGTCCGCTACGCCGGCGAGCGCAAGCAGTTCGGCCGGTCGATCGGCAGCTACCAGCTCGTTCAGAACAACCTGGCCAACATGCTCGCCGAGACCACGGCGATCAAGCTGATCTGCTTCCGGCTCGTCGAGCTCCAGGACGAGGGCGCCCTCACCGGCCCCATGGCCTCCCTGGCCAAGCTCACGGCGGCCAAGAAGGCCCGCTGGGTCGTCTCCACCGCCCGCGACGTCCTGGGCGGCAACGGGCTCCTGCTCGAGAACGACGTCGCCCGCCACCTCACCGACATGGAGGTGGTCTACACCTACGAGGGCACCGACTCCATGCAGTCCCTCATCGTCGGCCGCGCGATCACCGGCGTCTCGGCCTTCGCCTGAGCGCCGCCGCCCCCCTCACCCCACCGGAAGGAACCCCGTGCCCGAAGCAGTCATCGTCTCCGCCGTCCGCTCCCCCATCGGGCGCGCCCGCAAGGGCTCCCTGCGCGAGATGCGCGCCGACGACATGGCGGCCCAGATGGTCCGCGCCGCCCTCGCCGAGGTGCCCGAGTTCGACCCCTCGGAGATCGACGACCTGATCCTGGGCTGCGGCGTCCCCGAGGGCGAGTCCGGACAGAACCTCGGCCGTCTCGTGGCCGTCCGCGCCGGGCTCGACGAGGTCCCGGGGACCACGATCACCCGTTTCTGCTCGTCCAGCCTGCAGACCACCCGCATGGCCATGCACGCGATCCGGGCCGGTGAGGGCAGCGTGTTCCTCTCGGCCGGGGTGGAGGCCACGAGCCGCCTCGGCCGGGGCCGCTCCGACGAGGACACCCGCAACCCGTGGTTCCGGCAGGCGTGGGAGCGCTCGGACCGGCGCGCCGCGGGCGGCGCCGGGACGTGGCAGGACCCCCGGGACGACGGCGAGGTGCCGGACATCTACATCGCCATGGGCCAGACCGCGGAGAACGTCGCCCAGCTGCGCGGCGTGTCCCGGGAGGCGCAGGACGCCTACGCGGTGCGCTCGCAGCACCGCGCGGAGCAGGCCCGGGACAGCGGCTTCTGGGACCGGGAGATCGCCCCCCTCACCCTCCCGGACGGCACGCTCGTGACGCGCGACGACAGCCCCCGCGCCGGCACCACGCTCGAGGCGGTCGCCCAGCTGAACCCGGTGTTCCGGCCCGACGGGACGGTCACCGCCGGCAACGCGTGCCCCATGAACGACGGCGCGGCGGCGCTGGTGATCATGAGCGACACCCGGGCCAAGGAGCTGGGGCTCACCCCGCTCGCCCGGATCGTCTCGACGGGGCTGTCCGCCCTCTCGCCCGAGATCATGGGCCTGGGCCCGGTCGAGGCGTCCCGGCAGGCGCTGGCCCGGGCGGGGATGAGCATCGACGACGTGGACCTCGTGGAGCTCAACGAGGCCTTCGCGGCCCAGGTGCTGCCCTCCGCCGAGGACCTCGGCATTCCCGAGGACAAGCTCAACGTCAACGGCGGGGCCATCGCGCTGGGCCACCCGTGGGGCATGACCGGCGCCCGGATCACCACCACGCTGCTGAACGGCCTGCGCCAGCACGACCGGCAGATCGGCCTGGAGACGATGTGCGTGGGCGGCGGCCAGGGCATGGCGATGATCGTGGAGCGACTCTCGTGAGCGGGACGGCCGGCTGCCGGCGCTTCGAGGAGCGGGTCGCCGTGGTCACCGGCGCGAGCCGGGGCATCGGCCTCGGCATCGCGGAGCGTCTCGTGGCCGAGGGCGCCCGGGTCTGCCTGACCGCCCGGAAGCCCGAGGAGCTGGCCCTCGAGCTGGCCCCGCAGGTGCGGGTCAACGCGGTGGCGCCGGCGATCGTGCGCACCCGGTTCGCGGCGGCGCTGCTGGCCGGGGGCGAGGAGCAGGTCGCCGCGGGCTATCCCCTCGGCCGGATCGGCACCCCCGAAGACGTCGCCGCCGCCACCGCCTTCCTGCTCTCCGAGGACGCGTCCTGGATCACCGGGCGCACCCTCGTGCTCGACGGCGGATCGGGCCTCAACGGCCCGCTCTGAGCGCCCGCACCGCGCCGATCGACCACCGCGGTCGTCCGGCCGGACCACCCCGCCGGACCACCATGCCGGACCCACCCGCCGGACTCAACCGACGGACCCACCCGACCGGCACGTCCGGCCGACTCCAGGAGGACCCATGACCACGCACCAGCGCACCGCCGTCGTCACCGGCGCGGCCCGCGGCATCGGCGCCGCGCTCGCACAGCGGCTCGCCGCCGACGGGATGGCCGTCGCCGCCGTCGACCTCTCCGCCGAGGCGTGCTCCGACGTCGTCGAGGCCATCACCTCGGCCGGGGGCACGGCCCGGGCCTACGCCGCGGACGTCGCCGACGAGGCGTCCGTCGCCGGGCTCGTCGAGGCCGTGGCCGCCGAGCTCGGCCCGCCCACCGTGCTCGTCAACAACGCCGGCGTGCTGCGGGACAACCTGCTGTTCCGGATGAGCGCCGACGACTGGGACACGGTGATGAACGTGCACCTGCGCGGGCACTTCCTCATGTCCCGCGCCGTGCAGGCGCACATGACGGAGCAGGGCTGGGGGCGGATCGTCAACATCTCCTCGACCTCGGCCCTGGGCAACCGCGGGCAGGCCAACTACGCGGCCGCCAAGGCCGGCATCCAGGGCTTCACGAAGACCCTCGCGATCGAGCTCGGGAAGTTCGGCGTCACCGTCAACGCGATCGCCCCGGGGCTGATCGAGACCGCGATGACGCGGACCACCGCGGAGCGGATGGGCGTGCCCTACGAGCAGTTCGTCGAGAAGGCCGCCCAGCAGATCCCGGTGGCCCGGACGGGCACCCCCGAGGACATCGCCGCGGCGGCGTCCTTCTTCGCCCGCGAGGACGCGTCCTTCGTCTCCGGGCAGGTGCTCTACGTCGCCGGCGGGCCCCGCGCCTGACGACCGGCCCCCGGCCGCAGCGGCACCGACCACCGCGGCACCGGTCCCAGGCCGTGCCACCGGCAGACCGTCCAGACGACACACTGTCCAGACAGCAGGAGAGAGCAGATGCAGACCTACACCGGGATCGACGAGTACGCCGCGGCGCTCGGCACGCACCTGGGCCACAGCCCGTGGCGGACCGTCACGCAGGAGCAGGTGGACCTCTTCGCCGACGCCACCGACGACCACCAGTGGATCCACACCGACCCGGAGCGGGCCCGGTCCGGGCCCTTCGGCGGACCGATCGCGCACGGATACCTCACCCTCTCGCTGGTGCCGGCGTTCCTGCGCGAGATCTACCGGGTGGAGGGCCTGTCCATGGTGGTCAACTACGGCTCCGACACGGTCCGATTCCCCCGCCCGGTGCCCGTGGGCTGCCGGGTCCGCGCGGGCGCGGAGCTGATCGGCCTCGAGCGCGGCCCCCAGGGAGCGCGGGCCACCGTGCGGGTCACGGTCGAGGTCGAGGACTCCGACCGGCCCGCCTGCGTGGCGGAGATCGTCTCGCTGCTGCGCCCGTGACCGATCCCTCGACCGACGTCAGGAGCAGCCGATGAGCTTCAACGTGTCCGTGATGCTGCGCGAGACCGCGACGGCCACGCCCGAGAAGGCGTGCGTGGTGCTCGGGCGGCGCAGCTGGAGCTTCCGCGAGGTGGACGCGGCCGCCGACCTCGTGGCCGCGAACCTGCGCGCCCTCGGGCTCGCACCGGGCACGGCGGTCGGGGTCCAGCTGCCCAACGTCCCGCAGTTCCTCTTCGCGTACTTCGGGATCACCCGGGCGGGCTGCGTCATGGTCCCCATGAACCCGCTGCTCACGGCCCGCGAGGTCGCCCACCAGCTGCGCACCGCGGACTGCGAGCTGCTGGTGACCACGGACGCGGTGGCCGCCGAGGCCCTCGCCGGTGCCCGCGGGGCCGGGGACGTCGCCGTGTACGTCGTGGGCACCGGTGCGGGTCCCCGCCCGGAGGGCACCCGCGACTTCGCCGAGCTGCTCGAGCGCCGCCCGCCCGTGGACACGGCGGCGACCGCGGCCGACGACACGGCGGTGATCGTCTTCACGAGCGGGACGACCGGCGCGCCCAAGGGCGCGGAGCTGACCCACTTCGGGATCTACATGAACTCCACGGCCTCCGCGGAGCGCGTGCCCGTGGACCCGGACGGCACGGTGCTGGCGGTCCTGCCGTTCTTCCACGTGTACGGGCTCACCAGCGTGCTCAACATCGGGGTGCGCCACGGGGTGACGCTGGTCCTGCTGCCGCGGTTTGATCCCGTCGCGGCGATGGACCTGATCGAGCGGCACCGGGTGGTGCGGTTCTCCGCCGTCCCCACCATGCTGGTCGCCATGCTGGAGGCGGGCACCGCGGGCCGGGACCTCTCCAGCGTGGAGCGGGTGACCTCCGGGGGCGCCGCCCTGCCGGGTGAGGTCCTGCGCCGCTTCGAGGCCGAGTTCCCGAACGCCACGGTCCTGGAGGGCTACGGGCTGTCCGAGTCCACGAGCTCCGTCTCCGTCAACGTCTCGCGGGAGGAGCGCAAGGCGCTCTCCATCGGCAGGCCCCTGTGGGGCACGCAGTGCCGCGTGGTCGACGACGAGGGCGCCGTCCTGCCTCCCGGCCCCGAGCACGTCGGCGAGCTGCTCTACAGGGGGCCCACGATCATGAAGGGCTACTACGGGGACCCCGAGGCCACGGCGGCGGCGCTGCGGGACGGGTGGCTGCACACCGGGGACCTGGGCTGGATGGACGAGGACGGCTTCGTCTTCGTGGTGGACCGCAAGAAGGAGCTCATCATCCGCGGCGGGTACAACGTCTACCCCCGGGAGGTCGAGGAGGTGATCGCCGCGCATCCCGCGGTGTCCGAGGTGGCCGTGGTCGGCAGGCCGCACCCCCGGCACGGACAGGAGATCGTCGCGGTCGTCAGCCCCCGCCCCGGCACGGCCGTCAGCGCGGAGGAGATCGTGGCGCACGCCCGGCGCTCGCTGGCCGCCTACAAGTACCCCCGGGAGGTCGTCGTCCTCGCCGAGCTGCCGAAGACGGCCACGGGCAAGATCCGCAAGCGGGACCTCGCCGCGGACGTGGCCGCGGAGGCGTGACCGCGCGGCGCCGGGGTAGCGTGCTGGTATGACGCCCATCAGGACCCTGATCATTCTCGGCGCCACCGGCGACCTCACCTCCCGTCTGCTCCTGCCGGGGCTGGGCACGCTGCTCAGTTCGCAGCCGGAGCTGCGGATCGACGTCGTCGGCTCCTCCCGCCAATCCGAGGACGGGTGGGCGCAGGTGGTGGCGGAGGCCTTCGACGCCGTCGGCGCCTCCGGGCCCGCCGCCGCGCACACCCGGGAGACGGCCCGCTACGTGGCGGGCGACGTCACCGACGCCGGGGACCTCGCCGCTCTGCTCGACGGCGCGGAGGGCCCGGTCTGCCTGTACTTCGCCCTGCCGCCGGCCGTCACCGCCCGGGCCTGCGAGGCCATGGCCGGGATGGACCTGCCGGACGACCTGGTGCTGGCCCTGGAGAAGCCGATCGGCTCGGACACGGAGACCGCCCGGGAGCTGAACCGTCTCGTGGGCCGGCTTGTGCCCGAGGAGCGCACCTTCCGGGTGGACCACTTCCTCGGCATGCCGGCGGTGCTCAACTTCGTGGGGCTGCGCTTCGCCAACCGGCTGCTGGAGCCGCTGATGAGCCGGGAGCACGTGGAGTCCGTGGAGATCGTGTTCGACGAGACCCTGGGCCTGGAGGGGCGCGCGGGGTTCTACGACTCCACGGGGGCGCTGCGGGACATGGTCCAGTCCCATCTGCTGCAGGTGATGGCCCTGGTCATGATGGAGCCGCCGTCCTCCTTCGACCAGGTCGAGATCCCCACGCTGACCAGCCACGTGCTGCGGGCTGCGAAGCCCTGGCGGGGCGACCCCGCCAGGGCCGCGGTCCGCGGCCGGTACACCGCCGGCACCGTGGACGGCCGGGAGCTGCCCGACTACACGGCCGAGGAGGGGGTGGACCCCAGCCGCGGCACGGAGACGTTCGCCCAGGTCGTCCTCGAGGTCGACACCTGGCGCTGGAACGGCGTGCCGGTCACCCTGCGCTCGGGCAAGGCCGTGGGCAACCCGCGCCAGGAGATCGCCATCACGTTCCGCCGCCCGCCGCACGACTACGAGCAGCTGCCGCACTCCGGGGACGTCGCCCCGAACGTGCTGCGCATGGGTCTCGAGGAGGAGCAGCTGTCCCTGGAGCTGAACGTGGGCGGGCCCTTCGACTCCCGCGGGATGACGCGGGTGACGCTCTCCTCCGGGACGGCCCGGCCGGGACTGACCGCCTACGGCAGCGTGCTGCGCGGCATCCTCGAGGGCGACCACACCTTCAGTGTCCGGGGTGACGCGGCCGAGCAGGGGTGGCGGATCGTCGACGAGGTGCTGGCCGCCTTCGAGGACGGCCGCGTGCCGCTGCTCGACTACCCCGCGGGCAGCTCCGGGCCGGTCTGAGCGCCGGCCGGACGGGCTCGACCTCGCACGGCAGAACCCTGCGCCACACATCAGGAGGTCAGCGGGAGCGCGGCAGCTCCTCGGCCTGGTCGGCGACGTCGCGCAGGATCTCGGGCCAGTGCTCGGTGCCGCACTCCCGCCCAGCCGCACAACGACGTCGGTGGCGGGGTCGACGTGGACGAACTGCCCGAGGTTGCCGCGCGTAGAAGTGTCCCTCCGGCAAGGTGTCGACCCACCACCAGTACTGGCAGCTGTCGGCGGAGTCCGTGCTGCTCTCGGCGGCGGTGGTCTGCTGGCCCCATCCCTCGGGACACATCTGCTGTCCACCGACCGCGTCCTCGTGGGCGAAGAGGTACCCGGACCGGGCGCAGCCGATCGCCCGGGCGTCGCACCTGCCCTCCATCTTCTCGAAGCCGCTGGCGGTGCTGTCCAGACTCCAGGAGGCGTCGTATTCAGCAACCATGGGCTGCCACAGCACCTCCTGCAGCTAGTCGGCCGTCGACCGACCCCGCCGCCAGTTCCCGGTGTCGGCCTTCACTTACAACACTGCCCGGGCCACCGTGGAGGTCTGCAGCGCATCCCTTCCGGGTCCAGCGAGGGCACGGTCAGGGTGAGAACCCCGACCAGCGGGCCCCAGTTCATCAGGTGGAGCTCCCGGGCATGCTGTCGTCGTGCGGGCGGCGGACGCCGTCAGCGGCTGCCGGTATTCCTGCTGCACGTCGCTCTGGGAACCCGTCGCTGGGCCCGGGGCGCCGCTGCTGGGAGCCACAGGAGACCTGTAGTGCACATGTCGTTCCTCCCGCGGAGGAGGGTGCCGGCGCAAACCGACTGCGGGCCCAGTGACCCCTCGACAGGCTTCTGGCCGGTTCGTGGCTCGTGCCCCGCTGCCGGAAACGGTCCGCGCCTCAGTGGGTTCCGGTCTCGCGGATCCGCCCGGAGGTGCCCGATCACAGGTCACCGATGGCGGAGCCGAGCAGGCGGACCGGCTCGAAGGCCTCGGCGTTGCTGTTCTTCGCCTGGGCACCGCGGAAGGCTGCCAGTCCCCGCACCCGCCCCGGGGTCATGTACGGCTTGCCGGCTGGGTCGCGGTGGGAGAGCACGGCCTCGACCTTGACGTCCACGTAGCCGTCGATGTCCACGAAGACCGACGGGTCGAACTCCCGGGTCGCCGAGGGGGACTCGAAGCAGAGGATCGAGGAATGGGCCCGTGCGGCGCGCAGGGTGGCCCGGTGCACCGCGTAGTGGTCCGGGTGCTGGTCGTGCGCCGAGTGCGTGAGGATCACGTCTGGCTGGTAATCCTCGATGACCTCCTCGATCGCCTGCACCAGCTCGTTGGTCACCGTCTCGAGCAGCGTGCCCGGGAAGTCGTGCACCTGCAGGACCGACAGACCCAGGAACGAGGCGCTGTGCTGGGCCTCCACCGGGCGCCGCCAGGCATTGCCGCCGACCGCCCCGGAGCTCATCACCAGCCCGCGGACCTCGTGACCGGCATCGACCAACTTGGCCAGGGTCGCCCCGCAGGCCAGATCGAGGTCGTTCGGGTGTGCCCCTACGGCCAGCACCCGACGGCGCTGCACCACGGTGGCCGCCGGGATCCGCCGCTCGACGACGACGAAACCGAGGACGCCGGTCACGACCAGGGTCGAGACTGTGATCGCGTCGCCGACCAGCGTCACGGGCGTGACCACGGCACACCACAGGTTCAGCGCGAAGAGCACCGAATAGGCGATCACGATCCATCGACGCAGTCCCTTGGCGCCGACGATCACCCGCTGATGGCGCCTGTAGTTCGCGCCAGGCAGCACGTAGGCGAGGACGATGACGCTCAGCAGAGCGCCCACGACGTATGGCAACATGTTCCCCCCAAGGATCAATGGCGCGACCCGGGCACTGCCTCGCGACCGGGTCCTCGACGCCACCGGCCCCCGACCGGTCCGGCGTCCACCCGACGACGATGGTGACCGACGCGTCGAGTTCGGATCATTTTGCATGAAAATATGTTGTTTTCGCATGTGCCGATGGGCTTTGCAGGCACCACAAAACTGTCCACAACTGCTGCACGAGAAGTCGGTCGGCCCTCGCGTGAGGTGCGGTCCGGCTCGCGGTCGCCCCCTTCCGGGCACCGTCGCGCCGGCGCCCGGAGGCCCTCCCGACAATCCGCCGGGCCACGGTGGGGCGGCCGCGCTCGGGAACGGCCGCCCCACTTTTATCGTCAGCCTGCTTTCCTATTTACCGGTTTCGTGTGAGACTGGGCGGACACGGCTCGACGAGCTCACCCTCGGTGGTGACCACCACAGGAAAGAGGTAATTCCATGATCAGCACGATCCAGAACCTTGGTGTCCGCAGCGAGCACGCCTACGCGGCAGGCTTCGCGTCCATCGGCCTGTCCGTCCTGTCCTGGGCGGCCAGCCTCGGCAAGAGCAAGTCCAAGCCGCAGGCCGACCGCTGGGGCCTCTTCGTGGGCGAGTGGACGCCGACCTTCTTCGCGATCGGCATCGCCCTGAAGCTCGAGGAGAGTTCCTCCAAGAAGTAGGCGCCCCGTCCGGCGCGGCACCGTTCCCGCCGCCCGCAGGAGCACCGACGGCCCCCACCGAGCGAGGTGGGGGCCGTCGTCGTGTCCGCGGGATGGCGTCAGCCGTCGACCCGCGGGAGGTCCTTGACCGCGGGGCCCTCCAGCAGGGCGCCGTCGGCGGCGAAGCGGGAGCCGTGCAGCGGGCAGTCCCAGGACCGTTCGGCGTCGTTCCAGCGCAGCACACCGCCGAGGTGGGTGCACACCCCGGAGATCCGGCAGGTGGTCCCGTCGACCGTGGACACGGCCACGGGCCGCCCGCCCTCACGGCCGACGATGCCGGCCCCCTCCGCCGGCGTCTCCGCGGGCAGTTCCTTCAGCTCGGCCTTGAGCCAGTCCTTCGGGGCGTTGAAGCCCACGCTCGCGTTGAACTTCAGGGCGGTGAGCACGTCCGACGGCGAGGTCACCCGCCGGCCGAGGGTCCGTGCCCACGGGACGTTCCCGCCGAGGATCTCGCTGCTGAGCGCGATCGCGGCGGCGACGGCGTTGCTCATCCCCCACTTGTTGTAGCCCGTGGCCAGGTAGATGTTGCCGCCGCCGCGCGGCAGGGCGCCGATGAACGGGATGACGTTGATCGACTCGTAGTCCTGGGCGGCCCACGCGTGGGTGCGCTCGGCGCCCGGGAAGTGCCGCTGGGTCCACTCCTCGAGGTCGTCGACCGCCGCCTGCGGAGAGGCGGAACGTCCCACCACGTGGTCGTTGCCGCCCACGAGCAGCAGCTCCTGGCCGTCGATCGGCACGGTGCGCAGCGTGCGGGTGGGGCTGTCCGCGGTGATGTACATCCCCTCCGGGATGGAGCCCGGCGCGCCGGGGACCCGGTAGGTCAGGGCGTAGGACCGGTTCGGGGACACCTTCGCGAAGTACGCGCCGCGGTCCAGGACCGGGATGCCGGTGGCGAGCACGAGCCGGTCGGCCCGGACCGAGCCCTCCGAGGTGCGCACGGTCAGGGGCGAGCGGAGTCCCGCGCCCGTGATCCGGACGCCCTCCACGAGCGTGCCGCCGCGTTCCCGCAGCTCGGCGACGAGGGCGCCGAGCACCTCCATGGGGTGGAACTGGATCTGGTCCGGCAGCGTGATCGCCCCGGAGACCTCGTAGGGCAGACCGGTGTCGCTGGTCCAGTTCACGTGCAGGTCCGCCGCACGGGCGGCTTCGAGCTCCTTGCGGAGCTGCTCGGCGCCCTGCGACGTCGTGGCGTAGGTGTAGGCGGCACGGCGCTGGAAGGGGACGCCGCGCTCCTCCAGATAGCGGACCAGCCAGGACTGGCCCTCCCGGTTGCCCTCCACGTAGGCGCGGAGCACCTTGTCGGACTGGTGCCGGCGGATCTGGGAGAGCGTGGTGCCCTGCAGCAGGGACAGCTTCGCCGTGGTGTTGCCCGTGGTCACGGCGCCCACGGAGCGCGCCTCGAGGACGGCGACGCGCTGACCCGCGCGGGCCAGCAGGACCGCGGTGGTCAGCCCGGTCAGCCCGGCACCGGCGACGACGGTGTCGTAGTGCGCGCCGGGGACGAACTGGTCCGACGCCGCGGACGGGACCTCGTACGTGTCGAGCCATACGGATTTCATGGGGTTGCTCCCTCTGGTCGGTGCGGGTCGGCGGACGGGCCGCGGGGCGGCCGGCCCCGGGTCGGCGCGGCGCCCGTGAGGAGGCCGTGCGGACGGCACGGCCGTTCTCGCGGGCGGCCATGGTGCCATCCTGTCCGCCTCGGAGTGGTAAGTCCACTGTCGGAGGGGGTCCCTAGACTCGTCCGCATGCCCCCGGATCCGTCACTGGTCGACATCACCCGCATCTACTACGAACCGGCGGCGGCCGAGCTGCCCCGCGGCCGGGAGGTGCTCGAACGGTGGCCGGACGCCACCCTGGTGGAGGTGCCCAGCCACTGGCAGATCCCGGAGCTGCACGGGGACGAGACCAACGTGCGGCGGTGGGTGCGGATCAAGCGCGAGGCACTGGTCCTGGGCGTGAAGAAGTCGCTGGCGGCGCGGCCCAACGGCCGGTCGGCGGACTTCATCGCGCCGTCCACGGCCAACGGGTGCGCCATGGCCTGCGCCTACTGCTACGTGCCCCGCCGCAAGGGGTACAGCAACCCGGTGACGGTCTTCGCCAACATCGAGCAGATCAGCGGATACCTGGACCGGCACATCCGCCGGCAGGGCGTGAAGCCGGAGCCCAACCAGTGCGATCCGGCCGCGTGGGTCTACGACCTGGGGGAGAACAGCGACTGCTCGGCGGACGCGCTGTTCAGCGACAACGTGCACGACCTCGTGGACCTGTTCCGCGGCCACCCCACGGCGAAGGCCTCGTTCGCCACGAAGTACGTCAACCGCGAGCTGCTGGACTGGGACCCGCAGGGACGGACCCGGGTGCGGTTCTCGCTGATGCCGGAGCGTCTGGCCAAGCTCACGGACATCCGCACGACCCCGGTGCGCGAACGGATCGCGGCGATCGACGACTTCGTGGCGGCCGGGTACGAGGTGCACGTGAACTTCTCCCCGGTGATCGTCACGGACACCTGGCTGGAGGACTGGGCCGAGCTCTTCGACCAGCTCGACGCCGGCCTGGGCCCGGCGGCCAAGGAGCAGCTCGCCTCGGAGGTCATCTTCCTGACCCACAACACCCAGCTGCACGAGGTCAACACGCAGTGGCACCCCAAGGCCGAGGAGGTGCTGTGGCGCCCGGACCTCCAGGAGGCGAAGCGGTCACAGAACGGGGCGCTGAACGTGCGCTACCGGTTCCGGGACAAACAGCGCTACCTGGAGCAGTTCCTCGACCTGCTGCACCACAGGCTGCCGTACTGCGAGGTCCGCTACGCGTTCTGAGCTGCGCGTGCCGAGCCTCTGGCGCCGGGAGCGACCCGGCGTCAGGCGACCCGGGGGTCGTAGCCGTCCGAGGGCCGGGAGACCGTGGTCAGCAGGAACACCGAGTCCTCCAGGGCCTCCACGGAGTGCCGCGAGTCGGTGAGGGACAGCAGGTCCCCGGAGGTGAGCTCCTCGGCGAGCTGGCCGCGCTTGAGCACCCGGATCCGCCCGCGCAGCAGCTGGAGCGTCGCGGCCGGTGGGGCCACGTGCTCGGCGAGCTCCCGGCCGGCGCACAGCGCCATGATCGTCTGGCGCAGGACGCCGTCGTGGACCACCAGTTCCGTGCTGCGTCCGCTGCCGGCCGTGCGGGCCTTCGCCAGGTTGGTGCCGACAAGGTCGTCGAGGCGGGGCATGGGTCCTCCTGGTGGGGCGGCGGCCGGGCGTGGTCAGAGCAGAGCGCCCTCGAGGCGCAACAGGTATTCCTTGCGTGCCATGCCTCCGGCGTAGCCGGTGAGCCGGCCGTTGGCGCCGATGATCCGGTGGCAGGGGACGAGCAGGCTGACGGGATTGCGGCCGTTCGCCGCGCCCACCGCCTGGGCCGCCCTGGGCGCGCCGATCGTGCGGGCGAGCTGTCCATAGGTGCCGGTCGTCCCGTACGGGACCTGCGCGAGGGCGTTCCACACCCGCACCTGGAACGGGGTGCCGTGGAGCACGACATCGGCGTCGAACTCCTGCAGCCGGCCGGCGAAGTAGTCGTCCAGCTGTTCGCGCACGTGCGGCAGCACGTCGTCGTCCCGGGCACCGAAGGAGTCGGGGACGGGCCCCTGCCGCGCCCCCTCGACGGACAGCGCTGCAAGCGCACCGTTCTCCTCCACGAGAGCCAGCGGGCCGATGGGTGACTCCACCAGCGCATGGCGGCGGGTGGTCGAGGCGGAAGATGCCGGGCTCAGTCTCAGTCCCATGGCGCAATTCTATGTCGCACGCAATTCCTCCCGCGGCTTGCGGGCGAGGCTGTAGGACGGTTCCCGCAGGCGGCAGGTCCAGTCGTAGTTCTCGGCGCCCGCGGGGACGTTGAGCAGGGGGTCGAAGCGCTCGTCGTCCCCGAACGGCACGCCCGGAGAGAGCTCCACGGTGGCGAAGCGGCGCCACGGACCGAGAGGGGTGGCCCAGGACAGGCCGAGTCGCCACGGCTCGGCCGTGACGGAGGCCCGGAACCGGTCGGGGCGGGCAGGAAGCCGCTCCGCACGGGGCTCGGGGTGCGCGGCCAGCAGGACCGGGCCGTTCAGGCCGCGGTAGGGCATGAAGGACGTGAACGGGCTCTCCGGGACGTACCGGTGGAGAGTCGGCACGAACCGCGAGAGCCGCCCGCTGCCGGCGGTGGCGAGAAGGATGTCGGCGCGGCCGTCGCTGCGGCCGTCGATCTGGCCGGAGGGCGGCACCGGGCAGCGCAGGGCGAGGCCCAGGATGTCGGGCCACCCGTGCGGGAGGCCGGCGGAGCGGGAGAACCGGACACGCACGGGGTCCTCGCCGGCCTCGTCGATCCAGCGGATGCCGCTGGATCCGCCGCCGGTGCGGGTCAGGACCCCCTCGAGTCCGACGCCTTCGGAGTGGATGGGCCGCTGCGGCCGGAACTGCTTGAGCAGGACGAACGGCACGCGGAGTGCGGAACCGAGCAGGGCACTGATGGGGACGGTCGTCATGGGCACACGGTACCCGCGGTGGACGTCCGGGCGGTCAGCGGAGACGGACGCGGATCGGTCCGCGAGCCGACCGGCCGTCGACCACGCGGCCCTGCTGGGTGATGTCCACGAGCCCGTCGTCGGCCAACCGGTACGCCTCCTGACGCACGTCCTCCATCAGGTCCCGCCAGCTGACGGGGGCCAGTGCTCGGGCCGCCTCGGAGGGGCAGACGGTCTTCTCCGCGCCGCGCCGGCGCACCAGATCGAGCAGCACCGAGCGCATCTCGGCGGGCGACGGGGTGGTCACGAGCGGCTCCTCTCCCGGTGGGACGGCTCATGGTACCGGCGCGGGCCTCGGCACGGGACTCCTGGACCGGTTCTCGCACTCCCCCGCAGAACTCCCGGCCGATCTCGGCCAGGTCCGTCTCCTCGCGGAGGGCGTTCTCCAGGCTCCGCTGCCCGGCGGTGGTGCTGGTCATGGTTCATGGTCCCAGGCCGCTCGGACAGCCCGAGCCGCGATCCGCCTCACCGAACGGAGAGGCTCAGCGGCGCCGGCCCGTCACAGGGCGGGCGCCGCCTCCGGCTCAGGCCTCCGCGAACGGGTAGTCGGTGTAGCCCTCGGCGCCCTGGGAGTAGAAGGTCCGCGGGTTCGGCTCGTTCTCGGCGAGGCCCTCGGCCCACCGGCGGACCAGATCGGGATTGGCGATCGCGGGACGGCCGACGACGACGCCGTCCGCCACGTCCTCCTCGAGCAGCCGGACACCCTCCTCACGACTGGTGGGGGTCCCGAAGCCGCTGTTGGCGAGGAACACCCCGCCGAAGGCGCGGCGCAGCCCCTGCACCAGCTCGCCCTCCGGCTCACGGTGCAGGACCGAGAGGTACGCCAGGCCCAGATCGGCCAGGCCGGTCGCCAGGGCGGTGTAGGTGGCCACGACGTCCTCGTGCTCGAGCTCCCAGGCGTCCTGGATGTTGTGCTCCGGGGAGATCCGCAGGCCGACCCGCTCCGCGCCGATCTCGTCGACCACGGCACGCACCACCTCGAGCACGAAGCGCGCGCGGTTCTCGGGGGTGCCCCCGTACTCGTCGGTGCGCTGGTTGGCGCCCGGGGCGAGGAACTCGTGCAGCAGGTAGCCGTTGGCGCCGTGGAGCTCCACTCCGTCCAGCCCGGCCTCGACCGCGTTGCGGGCGGCCCGCACGAAGGAGTCCACCACGCCGGGCAGCTCCTCGGTGGTGAGGGCGTGCGGCACGGGCAGCGCGGACTTGCCGCGGTAGGTGCGGATCTCGCCCTCGATGGCGACCGCGCTGGGCGCGACCGGCTGGGCGCCGCCGTTGAGGTCCGGGTGGGAGACCCGGCCGGCGTGCATGACCTGCATGAAGATCCGCCCGTCGGCGTCGTGCACGCTGTCGGCCACGCGCCGCCAGCCCTCGACCTGCTCGGGCGTCTGGATGCCGGGCTGGAAGGCGAAGCCCTGCCCGACCACGTCGGGGTAGGTGCCCTCGGTGACGATGAGGCCCATCGAGGCGCGCTGGGTGTAGTGCTCCACGTTGAGCTCGCCGGGGACGCCGTCGCGGCCGGAGCGCATCCGGGTCAACGGGGCCATGACGAGACGGTTCGGCAGCCGCAGGGAACCGAGATCGAGCGGGGTGGTCAGGGAGGACTTCGGCACGGGGAAACCTTTCATCAGGGAACTGCTTCTTTCCGTGTCAACGGGATCGGGGGCCCAGATATTTTCGCCTCCGGTGTCTCCTGCCTCACATTCCCGGTCGGCGACCGTCACCGGGGGCGGACTCCGGCGGGGTGCGACGCCGCGAACACGTCCTATCCCGCGCGCGATCGGCCGTAGCCGCGCGGCGTGGCCCCCAGGACCGAGCGGAACTCCCGGGTGAGATGGGCCTGGTCCGCGAACCCGAGCTCCGCGGCGAGCACCCCCAGGTCCGTGTCCGGGTCCGCGCGCATCCGTTCGGCGGCCTCCTGGAGCCGACGACGGCGCAGCAGCAGCTGCGGCGGCATCCCCACGAACCGGGCCGCGAGCCGTTGCAGCGAGCGCACGGACACGTGCAGCTCCCGCGCCAGGTCGTCCGGGCTCCGTGCCCCGGTGCCCGACTCGACCAGATCCACCAGCCGGTTGGCCAGGACGCCGTCCCGCGCGGCCTCCGAGGGCAGTCCCGCCGCCCGGGCACGGACGTGCTCCACGACCAGCGCCGCGGCGCGCTCCCGCCGGGCGGCGGCGTCCCGGCCCGGCCCCGCACCGGCCATCGACTCCGCCACGGCACGGTGCAGTCCCGGCGCCTCGAGCGGCACCGATCCGTCGAGCAGACCGGCCGGGCGCTCCGTGAACAGCAGGACCCCCGCCGGGCGCAGCAGCGCGCCGACCGCCCAGCCCTGCCCGGTCAGCACCCGGGTGGACGCGCGGGTCGTGGGTCCGTGCAGCGCCACCCCGTCGGGTTCGACCACCACGTTGCTCGCCGGATACCCCAGCACCAGCTGCTCGACGCGCTCCCCCGGCGGCAGGCTCCACTCCGGGATCCACAGCTGCCGGACGAGGTGGGCGACGTCGTCGGGCGCGGGAAGGCGCGCCACCGTGGCGTGCGGTCCCGGGGTGAGGTGGCCCCGCGTGGTGGGCGGCTCGCTCATGACCCGAGCGTAGCCACCGCTCCCTCCGGGATGTCGGGAATCTTCAAGACCGCGCCGGACCCGCGTCCTAGGCTCGCGGCATGAGCACAGAACAGAGCGTCCGCGGCGTCACCGGGACGCACACGACCGACGGCACTCCGCACGGTTTCACGTCCCTCACCCCGTTCCTCGCCGTGGTGGACGCCGCCGCGGCGATCGACTTCTGCACCAGCGTCTTCGGGGCCGTCCTCGTCGACCGCACCGACATGCCCGGCCCGGACGGGACGCCCGTCGTGGTGCACGCGACCCTCGACCTCGGCAACGGGCGCTTCCAGCTCGGCGAGGCGAACCCCGCCTTCCACCTCGTCCCGCCGCCGGGCGGCGACGAGGCGTGCTGCTCGCTGGGCCTCTACGTCCCGGACGTCGACAACGTGGTGGCCCGTGCCGTCGCGGCCGGCGCCACGGTGCGCGAACCCGTCAGCACGTTCGTCTCCGGGGACCGGTACGGCAGCATCCGCGACCCGTTCGGCATCCGCTGGTCGATCATGACGCGCGTCGAGGACCTCTCCGACGAGGAGAGCAACGCTCGCGTGGCCGAGTGGGCGGCGTCCTCCGGCCAGGAGTGACCCCGACACCCGTTCCCGGGCACATCGTGTCCGGGCGGGGGCGCGGGGCACCGGGCCCTTCCGCCGGGCACCGGGTCCGGGCCCCGTGCGCGGACTCCTCAGCACCGCCCACGGGGCCCGGTTCCCGGGACGCATTACCGGCCACCGGCCCTCCAGCCCGCGATCGGCGACCACCAGCACTCCCTGGTGTCCCGGGGAACCCCCGCAGGACCCAGACAACCACCGCGGGCTGAAGCGCACCTGAAGCGGCACGTCACGGGTCTCCTGCCACGCCGCGGCTCAGCCGCGCAGCCGCAGCAGCGCCCTCGTCGTCGCGTCCCCGTACCCACCGCCGA
Organism: Kocuria sp. SM24M-10; assembly: GCF_001027955.1. Taxonomy (NCBI): domain Bacteria; kingdom Bacillati; phylum Actinomycetota; class Actinomycetes; order Micrococcales; family Micrococcaceae; genus Kocuria; species Kocuria sp. SM24M-10. The sequence continues at coordinate 108,042 of NZ_LDNX01000043.1, forward strand.
ACCGCACGGCGTGCACCAGCAGCGGGGGCAGCTGGTACCACGGCACCCGGTCCTCCCAGCCCGGGGCGAGCGGGTGCTGCGCGTGGTAGGCGGCCAGGCAGTCCTCGCCGAAGCCGCCGAAGAGCAGCATCATCGCGATGTCGATCTCCCGGTGCCCCCAGTACGCCGACGGGTCGATCAGCCAGTTGCGCCCTGCGGCGTCCACGAGCCGGTTGCCGGCCCAGAGGTCGCCGTGCACGAGCGTCGGCGGCTCCTCTGGCCCGGCGAACTCGCGGGCCCGCGGCGCGAGCTCCTCCAGGAGGTCAGCGGCACGCTTGTCGATCCGGCCGGACGCGACCGCGTCCTGCATCAGCGGACGGATCCGCCGCTCGAGCAGGAACTCCGCCCAGTCCTGCGTCGGGGACAGGTCCACCTCGAAGGAGCCGATCCGCCCGGGCAGCTCCGGGGCCAGCGCGCCGAATGCTGGTCCGTGGACGCGGTGCAGGTCCGCCAGACCCCGCCCGAAGGCCTCCTCGGTCCCGGCCCCGCGGGGGCCGGTCGACTCCTCGATCCACTCGAGGACGATGCCGTCCTCCGACCAGCGCACCACCTCCGGCACCCCGAGGGACTCCGGTGCGTGCTCCCGCAGAGCGTGCAGCCCGGCGACCTCCACCGCCATCATCCCGGCGGGCGGGTCCGCCATCGTCTTCGCGAACAGGGGACCGCGGGCCGTCTCGAGGCGGAACGCGGCGGCGGTGTCGCCGCCGCCGAGCGGGCGCGCGCGGCGGACGCCGAGGTCGTCGACGAGGTCAGGGGGCAGGTCCAAGGAAGTCATGACCCCGTTCTACTGCATGGGCGGCTGCCTGGCGCAGCAGTGGTGTCCGGAGGTGGTGCACACGCTGGTGCACCGGGCCGTCCGGGACCACCTCACTGCTCGCCGCCGGCCTCGCACTGGTCGGCGCAGTCGCGCAGCCGCGCCAGGAGCTCCCGGGCTACCGGGTCCTGGTCGAACTCGCCCACCACGAGGCGTCGCACCCCGGAGTCCTCCTGGATCTCGATGACATAGGTCTGCTGGTCGGCCGCGCCGTCCGGGATGGTCGGGCCGGCCGACGACAGCCGGTGCGTGCAGACGGTGTCGAAGAGGCCGAGCAGCTCGTCGCGCCGGGCCGGGGGCAGGGCCTCCGTCTCGAAGGCCCGCTCCGCGGCCAGGCCCGGGAAGTAGGCGATGCCGCCTTCCACGTGGTAGCGCACTCTCGCCATGGAGGGCACCGTCCCTTCCTCGGACGCGGATGGGGCCCGGCGCCTCCCCGTGGAAGGCCGGCGAGCGCGGGCCGGATCACTTCCCGAGTCTACTCGCGGCACCCTGCCGGGTCAGGTGCCAGCACCCGTCCGCCCCCGTGAAGGTGGACATGGCACCGGTGGCGGCGTCACCGGCCAGGGTGCCGGCGTACTGGGCCGGACCGTCGTCGAAGCGCAGCAGCAGCGTGCCGTCCTGCTGGTGCCATCTGCCCGTGAGATCACCGCTGAAGGAGCCGTCCTCGTGGAACGCCAGGGACGCGCGTGCGTAGGAGCCCGTGCAGCCCCAGCTGTAGTGCAGCACCCACACGTCCGCGGCCGGTTCCGCGGCGGGCGCGATCTCCGCCGCGATGCCGACCTGCTGCCAGGCGCCCTCCACCACCGCCCGCTCGGCGGGTCCGTGCAGCTCGGCGGCGTGCTTGATCGTGAGCCGCGCGAAGTCCTGGAAGCGGGCGACCCGGCGCAGGCGCCGCAGCTCGAGGTCCCGCATCGCGGCGTACCAGATGCGACCGGCCTTCTCCCAGGTGTATCCGCCCAGCCCGGCCGCGGCCAGGTAGAAGGCCCGGTTGGGGATGCCCGAGTTGATGTGGACTCCGCCGTTGTCGCTGAGCGTCTCCACGAAACGGGACATGTGGTCCGGCTGGGGGTCCTTGCCGAGCACGGCGTCGTCGAACGCCGTTCCGGGCGCCTTCATGGAGCGCAGGCCGACGCCGTTGACGGCGCTCGTGAACAGCCCGGCCCCGATGACCCAGTCGGCCTCCGCGGCGGTCTGCCGGGGCACCGCGACGTACTGCTTGACCATGGCCCCGATGACGTCGGAGAAGTGCTCGTTGAGCGCCCCGGCCTGGTGCATGTACAGGAGGTCGGACTCGTGCGTGGTGACACCGTGGCCCAGCTCGTGGCCGATGACGTCCACAGCGGCCGTGAAGCGGTTGAAGTACTGGCCGTCCCCGTCGCCGAAGATCATCTGCCGACCGTCCCAGGCCGCGTTGTTGTACCTCTCCCGGTAGTGGACCGTGGCGAGCAGCGGCATGCCGGCGTCGTCGAGCGAGTGGCGCCCGAAGACCTCGCCCAGCAGGTCGACCGTGGCACCCAGCCCGTCGTACGCCTCGTCGACGGCGAGGTCCCCGGTGGGCGGCTCCCCCTCGGAGCGCACCGGGGTGCCCGGCAGTTCCCCGGTGTTGCGGGCCGTGTGGATCGTGCGCCCCGTGTGGGCCGCCACCCGCGCCACGACGCCGCCCGCGGTCAGGTCGGTGATCAGCCGCTCGGCCCGGACGGTCGTGTCCACGGACAGGGCGGACAAGGCGTTCCTGCGGGTCTGCTCGTCACCGTGCTCGGCCATGTGCTCGTGCACGAACGGCGGAATGACACCGCAGAGGGCTCCGTGTGCGTGCTGCATCGCGCTCTCCTCCCGACGCTCGCGCATCAGATCCGGTTCCCCGCGGCGTCCAGCTCGCCGGGTGCGGCCTCGCCGGGCTCGGCCCTCCGGCCGGCGACGTCGGCGGGCTGCTCGGCGCCGCGGACCGACGGCTCCGCCACGCCCTGCTCGATCAGGTACCAGCAGCCGTTCAGCGAACCGTCAAGGGTGGACATGGCGCCCGTGCCCACACGGCCGGTGACCGTCCCGCCGTACTGGGCCGGCCCGTCGGTGAAGCGGAGCAGCAGGATCCCGTCCAGCTGCCGCCAGGAACCCGAGAAGCCGCCGCCCGAGAAGGTGCCCTCGGTTCGGAAGTCGAGGCTCGTCCGCCCGTAGTTCCCGGTGCAGCCCCAGCTGTAGTGGAGCACCCAGGTACCGGAGATCGCCACCGTCCCACCCCTTTCCTCCTGTGGCACAGGAGTGCTGGAGCGGCTGCCGGTCACTGGACCTCGCCACCCGTGGCACCACTGCGTCGCCGTGGCGGCCCCCGGGCGTCCGTCCGGGGGCCGGTCACCGGTTCGTCGGCGGGGCCGGGAACCGCTGTGCACCGATCGTGCCACTCGGGTCGGACGGCCCAACAGCCGCCGCGCGGATCAGCAGCCGGCACCCTGCCCCGCCGTGGGAACTCAGAGGATGCTCTTGGGCACCCGGTGGATGGTCACGCTGCCGATCGCCTGGAAGGGGTGCAGCGGGTCCGGGTCCTGCGATCCCGTGGGCCCACCCAGTTGCGAGTGCACAGTGGCGCTCATGAGCACGTACGTGTCCTCCTTGCTGAACCCGTGCTCCTGTGTGAGGAAGCAGAACGCGTCCTCGTAACCGCGCTTGATGCTCTCCTGCACCGTGTCTCCGATGCCCACGAAGATCCATTCGGTCGCCGTCTCGATCCGCGGTGCGCGCAGCGGCAGGTCCTTCACCACGTCGACACTGACCCTCGCCACCCCCTCGGTCTCGATGGCCACGAAGGTCGACTCCCCCTGGGCCATCACGGCGTGGAGGTCTCCGACGAACAGGTACGCCCCCTCCACCCGCACGGGCAGGTAGACGGTCGATCCCGGCCCGACGTCCGTGATGTCGATGTTCCCGCCCTCCGCGTAGGACGGCATCACGGTGTCGTTGCCCCCGGTCGCGGGAGCGGTGCCGATGCAGCCGATCATGGGAGCCAGTGGAACCACGTGCGTGTCCGTCAGGTGAGCGCCGGCCTCGTCGATGGGGATCTTCCGGGTGAAGATCTCCTCGCCCATCACGTCCGTCAGCGCCCCGGAACCCGGGATGGACACCGACCAGCCGTACTCCTTGAAGTCGATGCCGTGCACCGTGACGGCGAGCGCGTCACCGGGCTGCGCTCCTTCGACGTGGACCGGGCCCGTGACCGGATTGAACGGAGTGGTGACCTTGTCGAGGTCCTTGAACCGGTCCATCTCCTCGTACTCGGCGTCATTGGTCTCGAACCCGATCACCTCGCCCGTGCCCGGACGGACCCGCAGCACCGGTTCGTGCTCGGCGGAGAAGGAGGTTCGGCCGTGCGCCTTGCTGAGGAAGTGGTCCATGAGAGGGTGCCTTTCGTGCTGAGGGGTCGTCGTCGTGGGCGTCAGTGGCTGGACACGGTGATGTCCTCGTGGTCCTCGGCGAGCTCGGTGCTGCGCCCGGTCCTGCGGTAGTAGGCGAAGACGAGCGCGCCCACCCCGATCCACACGAGCCCCGCGATCTTGGCCTGGGTCTCCGCGTTGAGCAGGACGTAGCCGATGATGGCGAACCCGATCACCGGGAAGGCCAGGTGGACGAGGTAGTTCCGGGACTTCCGCCGGCCGATCCAGAAGACGACCACGGACAGGTGGAGCAGCAGGAATCCGGTGAGCGCGCCGAAGTTCACCATGGAGGAGATCAGGCTGATCTGGCCCACGAAGAACAGCACGAGCACGGCAGAGAGACCGCCGACGAAGAGGATCGCGTAGCTGGGGACCTTGCGGGTGTTGATGTGCCGCAGGAACTTCGGCAGCTGGCCGTCGCGGCTCATCGAGTACAGCAGACGGCTCGTGGCGGCCTGGGCGGCCATGGCGTTGGCGATGCCGACCGCCAGGACGTTGCAGACGAAGAACGCGTTCATCACCGGGGTGGAGGCGATGGTGCCGATGATGTCGAAGAAGGCGTTGCCGACCCGGTCCTCGGGGATGGGCTGGTACGGCCCGGCGAGCAGGCTGGCCAGCCAGGTCTGGGTGATGAACAGGGTCGCGACGATGACCAGGGCGAGGACCATGGCGCGGCCGGCGGAGCCGCGTCCACCGGTGGACTCCTCCGCCATGGTGGAGATCCCGTCGAAGCCGAGGAAACTGAGCACGGCGATCGACAGGGCCGTGGCCAGCAGCGGTGCGCTGACGGTCGCGGGATCCCACAGCGGCGTGATGCTGAACGAGGAGCCCGGAGTCGCCCCGTCGGTCAGGGCACGGATGCCGATCACGAAGAAGGCCACGATGAAGGCGAGCTCCATGACGAGGAAGACCCGGTTCATCCACTTCAGTGAGCTGACTCCCGACATGTTGATCACCACGTTGACGGCCACGAAGAGCAGCGCCCACATCCAGCGCTCGCTGCCGGGAAAGATGCCGATCATGGATTCCGCGGCGAAGACGTACAGCAGCGTGGGCACCAGGAGGTAGTCCAGGAGCATGAGCCAGCCGGCGAAGAAGCCCAGGTTGGGGTGGATCCCCTTGCCGACGTACGAGAAGACGGATCCGGCGAGCGGGATGGCCTTGGCCATCTGGGCGTAGGACAGCGCCGTGAAGATCATGGCGACCAGTCCGACGAGGTAGACCAGCGGCACCATGCCCTGGGCCTCGTTGTAGACGGTGCCGAAGATCGCCCAAGGAGCGATCGGAACCATGAAGATCAGGCCGTAGACGAGGAGGTCGAAGGTGGTGACGGAGCGGCTGAGCTCCTGCTTGTAGCCGAGGCGCTCGAGCTGCTGCTGCGAGGAGAGCGCGGTGGAGATGACGGGTTCGGACACGGCAGGCTCCTAGAACAGAGGAGGAGTACGAGGAAGAACAGGAAGAGGTGTGCGGAGAACCGCTGAGCAACGGGCGGAGGATCACTCCGGGGGCGCGTCGTGCTCCTTCAGGAACTCGGCGATCAGCGCCCGGAACTCCTGTGGTTGCTCGAGGTGCGTGCAGTGGCTCGCCCCGGCGAACACGTGCGAACGAACATCTGGGATGCGCTCGACGAACGGTGCCCACGTCTCGGGAGCTGCCTCGTCGAACTCCCCGGCGACCACGAGAGTGGGCGCGTCGACGGAAGCAAGACGGTCGATGATCGACCAGTTCCGCAGGGTCCCGATGACATGGAACTCGTTGGGGCCGTTCATGGTGTGGTAGACGGTCGGGTCCTGCTCCACGAGGCGCTCCGAGTCCAGATAGTCCTCGGGCACCTCCGCCGTCCGATGCACGTGGCGGCGGTCGTACTCCTTGGTGGCCGTGACATAGTCAGGGTGGTCGAAGGCCCCGGTCGCCTCGTGGGACTCCAGCGCAGTGCGGACGTCGTCGGGCAGGTCGGCCCGCAGGCGCTCAGCCGCCTGCGCCCACAGCTCCATGGAGGCCGGAGAGTTGCAGATTGCGAGACCTGCCAGGCCCTGGGGACGACGCACGGCGATCTCGGCCCCGAGCATCCCGCCCCAGGACTGCCCGAGCACGTGGTAGGCCTCCAGACCGAGATGATCGATCACCGTGAAGAACTCGTCCACGAACAGCTGGGGAGTCCAGAAGTCCGGGGAAGCTTCCGGGCGGTGGGAGGATCGGCCGCACCCGAACTGGTCGTACAGGACGACCGTCCGGCCGGTCTCGTCCGCGAGCGCGGAGAGGCTGCGCAGGTAGTCGTGACAGAAGCCTGGCCCTCCATGCAGGACGACCAGTGGGAGGGCCCCCGGTCGGGGAGCATCCGGGGTCGTAACCTGGACCCAGGTGGACCCGTCGCTGAACGGAACGTCCAGTGAGGTGACAACAGACACAGCGTCCCTCCTTTCGTTGCGGTCATCGTAGCCACCAAAAGGTCTGAAAAGTAGACCTTTTTGTTAAATCTGTGTTCCTTCGAGCATCGAGTCCCGAAAGAGGTGGCATGACCGGATCCAGCCCGGGCGCCCCCGGCCCCCTGGACAGGCCACTGGCCCCACAGTGCAAAGCGGACGCGGTCCGCGAGCGCCTGATCACTGCCATCGCGGTCGGTCAGTACCTTCCTGGCACCAAGCTGCCCCCCGAGCGTGATCTGGCGCAGACCCTCGGAGTCAGCCGGGCCACCCTCCGCGAGGCCATGGCCCAGCTCGAGGAGACCGGCGTGCTCATCAAGCGTCTCGGCAGGACGGGTGGCTCCTTCGTGGCCGAGACCGGCAACTCCCACGAGCAGTTCCGCGACGTCGCGGTCCGTGTCCTGGGCACGTCCTGGCAGGACCTGGTGCACGCCTCCGATGCGATGTGCCGCCTCCAGGACACGATCGTGCGCGCCGCTGCCGAGAACCGCACCGAGGAGCACGTGCACCTGCTGCACAAGCGGCTCGAGGAGTTCCGCGCCGCACCGTCCGGGCGCGCCAAGCAGGCCGCCGACGCCGCCCTCCACCTCGCGATCGCAGAGGCCGCCGGCAACCCGGTGCTGGCCGACATCCTCTTCCGGGCCGAGCAGCAGCTCGCCCTCTCGGCGCCGGTGCACCTGTGGGGCGATCCTCAGGACCAGGCCGACATGGAAGAGCGCGCCCTGCAGGACCACGAACAGCTGGTGGCACTGATCACCGCCCGTGACGCCGATGCCGCCGGGCACCTGGCGCGGCGGCACGCGGGCATCGACCTCGACCTGCTCGAGCGCTTCCGCGCGCGGGCCTAGCAGCAGACGACCCACGGCCGCGGTGATCCGGCCGTGGGACGGCGACCCGTCTCGGATCTGGAATCAGCAGCCGGCGCCCTGCGGATTCTGCAGGCAGTCGTCCGCGTAGTTGCGCACCGTGGAGCGCCAGACGCTGATCGGGACGGGGGCGCTCGCGACGTCGTTCAACCCGGCCACGGGCAACCACGGCCCACCCGCCACGGAGTACTCGCCGTAGAACCAGGTGGTCAGCGTGACCGCGTAGTCCCCGGTCTCGGTGTAGACGTGGCTCGTGTCGGTCTCGACGTCCCACGCGTCCTCCTCCAGCGGGGCGCCGCTGAGCTCGGTGGGCCCGAGCGTGCTGCCGTCCCCGTAGTCCCAGGCGTACTGCACCGGGACGGCCCGCACCTGCACGGGGAAGCCACCCAGTTCGGTCGCGAACTGCTGGCCCTGGGCCTCCGCGTAGACATTGGTGTGCATGCCCTTCAAGGTGTCCGGCGCCGGCTGGACCGCGCTGGCCGCAGGCGCGACGGCGAGCGTCCTGAAATCCTGCAGGGTGAAGGTCGGCAGCTCCACGATCTCCTCGTCGCCCTCCGCCTCGGCGGCCGCCACGCACATGGGCTCTCCCCACGGTGTGCTGGGGCCCTCCCCCTGGCGCACGACGACGTTCATGTAGACGCCTTCGCCACCCCCGTCCGTGGTGCAGACCCGCTCGGCGAGGCAGTCGTCGAGGACCGCGCCCCTCCGGTTGGTGCACGGGTTCTGCAGGCCGAACGTCTGCGACTTCGACTGCGCGATCGTGTCCGGGTTGAACGGCCGGTCGATCCCTTGGTCGCTCAGGTACTGGCGGAGCGCTTTCTGGAAGGCAGGATCTTCGTCGGGGTCATAGGCGACCGGTCGGGCACTTTCACCCTTACCTGCAACAGGTGTCGCCGAGTCAACCGGTTGATTCTCTTGTCGCGCATCAATCGAAATTTTTACCTCATCGCCATCCGCATACGAGTCGAAGGTATAGGATCCACTTTTTTGAAGATCGTTCTTTTTAAATAGGGACTCACCGATATTTTTATCTTCTGCCCGCTCTGAAGAACCAGCCGTATGTGGCAATAACGTTATGGACAGCGCGAGCAAGAGCATCGAGCACCCAGGAATCATTTTTCTTCACCCGCAATCGGTGCAAGCGTTATGTAAACCCAGCCTCGTTCCGCAAAATCCATGTAAAGAACCGACTTATCTCCCGGTTCACCGGGAGCGTCCACCTGGACTCCAGTTTCGCTGACGAGCTGACTCGATTCTCGGACATAAACAACCACAGGCTTATATATACCGTCACCCGCTTCAAACAATTCCGCCTGATCGATTGTGATCGACTCACGAGCACCGATGGCCCAACTTCCATCGTCATAAACGCTGTCCAGCTCCTCTAGTTCAGCCAGGCATGCCTCACAAGCATTACTGGTGATGTCCCGCGCATACGAGGTGTCGCCGGTCTGGTACGCGTACCACATCGCGTCGGACCAGTAGTCGAGGAATGCCTGCGCCCCCTCCCGGGACTCCTCCCGCGCGAGCTCGGGCATGACCGGTTTCGGCACGTTCTGCGCCGGCCCGTCCAGCGAGGCGGGCACGTACTCGGCGGACGCGTCGGCGGGGCCGGACGTGGACGACGGTGGCGGCGAACCACCGCCCGTCTCCTCCGCGGCGACACCTGCCGATGCCGGGCTGGAAGGCGACGCCGCGGCGCCGTCGTCGTCGGGGCCGCAACCGGTGAGGACGAGGGCCACGAGGAGGGCTCCGCCGGCTGCCGCCGGGAGTGGACAGGACCGCACCATGGATTCCCCGCTTCGCTGTGCCGTGGCCGGACGCCCCGGTCGGATGGGTCAGATGCTAGACCGCGCGCGCTGTGCTCGAGCAACCCCTGTGGAGGCAATCAAGACGCGTTTGCATGCGGCCTGGTCAGGAGCGATATGGTCACAGCTCCGTTAACGTCAGACTGACCAGAACGGTGTTATAGTCACTGAAACCTGAAGGTTCGAGGTGCTTGGAGGTGACGATGACCGCGCAGAACGTGGCCCTGGCCGTGTCGACCGTCATCTTCGCCGCCCGGGACACCGGACCCGACGGCCGCAAGGAGCTCTGGCTGCCCCTGGTCCGCCGCATCCGTGACCCCTTCCGGGGCATGTGGGCCCTGCCCGGCGGACCGCTCCAGGAGCACGAGGACCTCGAGGCCTCCGCCGCCCGCTCCCTGCAGCTCACCACCGGCCTGCAACCGGGCTACCTCGAGCAGCTCTACGCCTTCGGCGGGCTCACCCGCTCGGCCAGCGCCGAGGAACGGGTGGTCTCGATCGTCTACTGGGCCTCGATCCGCGCCGACCAGGCCGCCGACCTGCACGTCGACCTCAACGTCACGTGGATGCGCGTGGCGGACCTGCCGCCGCTGGCCTTCGACCACAGCGACATCGTGGACTACGCGGTCTACCGGCTGCGCAACAAGATCACCTACAGCCGCGTGGCCCACTCGTTCCTCGGCGAGACGTTCACCCTCGCCGAGCTCCGGGAGGTGCACGAGGCCATCCTCGGCACCGTCCTGGACCCCGCCAACTTCCGGCGCCAGGTGCTGGCCTCCGGCGCCGTCCTCGACACCGGCACCCGCCTGGAGGGCACCCGGCACCGCCCGCCCCGGCTCTACCGCCACGACTCCGACCTCGACCTCGCCGACCGCACCCCGGCCGGCCGCAGCACCCAGGAGCAGACATGACCTCCGTCGCCACCCGCATCGACCTGCTGACCGAGAAGCCCGCGAACCTGCCCGGCGCCACCCCGGCCCCGAGCACGTGCAGCACCGCCCTCGGGACGAGCCCGTGGGACTTCGCCCCCACCGTCTCGGCCGGCTACGGCCCCGGCGCGTCCCAGGACGACGCCGTGCCCGCCGGCTCGCCCGCCCAACCGGTCATCCCCGCCGAGTACCAGCAGGCGTCCGCGGAGGAGCTCGACCGCCGCATCGCCGCCGCCAAGGCCACCCTCGGCGACCGCGTGGTGGTGCTCGGCCACTTCTACCAGCGCGACGAGGTGGTCAAGCACGCCGACTTCCTCGGCGACTCCTTCCAGCTGGCCCGCGCCGCGCGCAGCCGCCCCGAGGCGGAGGCCATCGTCTTCTGCGGTGTGCACTTCATGGCCGAGACCGCCGACATCCTCTCCGGCGACCACCAGTCCGTGATCCTGCCCAACCTCGCCGCCGGCTGCTCCATGGCGGACATGGCCGACGAGGACTCCGTCGAGGAGGCCTGGGAGCAGCTCATGGACGTGCTCGGGGAGACCGACGACGACGGCCGGCAGAGCGTGATCCCGGTGACCTACATGAACTCGTCCGCGGCGCTCAAGGCGTTCTGCGGCCGCCACGGCGGCATCGTCTGCACCTCCTCCAACGCCGCCACCGTGCTGGAGTGGGCGTTCGAGCGCGGCCGGCGGGTGCTCTTCTTCCCGGACCAGCACCTGGGCCGCAACACCGCCAAGGCCATGGGGATCCCGCTGGAGCAGATGCCGATGTGGAACCCCCGCCACGACCTGGGCGGCAGCACCGCGGACCAGCTGGCCGACGCCAAGGTCATCCTGTGGCACGGCTTCTGCTCGGTGCACCGCCGCTTCACCGTGGCCCAGATCGAGCAGGCCCGCGCCGAGCACCCGGACGTGCGGGTGATCGTGCACCCGGAGTGCCCCATGCCCGTGGTCGACGCCGCGGACGAGTCCGGCTCCACGGACCACATCCGCAAGGCGGTCGAGGCCGCCGAGCCCGGCAGCACCTTCGCGATCGGCACCGAGATCAACCTGGTCAACCGGCTCGCCGACGAGCACCCCGAGCACACCATCTTCTGCCTGGACCCGGTGATCTGCCCGTGCTCCACGATGTACCGGATCCACCCCGGCTATCTCGCCTGGGTGCTCGAGGAGCTCGTGGCCGGCCGGGTGATCAACCGGATCGCGGTGGACGCCGCGACCGCCCGGGACGCCGAGGTGGCGCTCGAGCGCATGCTGGCGGCGCTTCCGCGGTGAGCACGCCCCCGTTCCCGCGCGTGCTCGTGGTGGGCAGCGGCATCGCCGGGCTCACCACCGCCCTCGCGGCCGCCGGCCGCGGGCTCGACGTGGTGCTGCTGAGCAAGGACGTCCTGGACGAGACGAACACCGTCCGAGCCCAGGGCGGCATCGCCGCCATGACGGCGGACCTGCCGGGCGGGCAGGCCCGGGACTCCGTGGCCCTGCACGTCCGGGACACCCTCGGAGCCGGGGCCGGCACCTGCGACGACGACGCCGTGCGCGTGCTCGTGCAGGACTCGGCCGCCGCCGTCACCGCCCTGGTGCAGCACGGCGTCGCGTTCGACCGCGCTGACGGCCCGGACTCCCCGTGGGTCGAGGGCCTCGAGGGTGCCCACTCCGTGCCCCGCATCCTGCATGCCGGCGGGGACGCGACCGGGCGGGAGATCCAGCGCGCCCTCGTGGCGGCGACGCTGGACGCCGAGGCCTCCGGGCGCCTGGACGTCCTCCGGCACACGATGCTCGTGGACCTGGTCGCGGACCACCACGGGAGCGTACGGGGGGCGCTCGTCCTCGACGGCGACCGGCTGCGCGAGCTGCGGGCGGACGCCGTGGTGCTGGCCACCGGCGGTGCCGGGCAGCTCTATCCCCACACCACCAATCCCACGGTGGCCACGGGCGACGGCATCGCCGCGGCCCTGCGCGCGGGAGCCGTCGTCGCGGACCTCGAGTTCGTGCAGTTCCACCCCACCGCTCTCGCCGCTCCCGGCTGCTTCCTGGTCTCCGAGGCCGTGCGCGGCGAGGGGGCGGTGCTGCGGGACGTCACCGGACGGCGCTTCCTGGAGGGCGCGCACCCGCTCGCCGAGCTCGCCCCGCGGGACGTGGTGGCCCGGGAGATCGTCCGCCGGTCGCTGGCCCAGGGAGGCCTGCCGGTGCTGCTCGACTGCACCGCCATGACCGCTCCGGCCGGCGCCGGGCACGCGGAGCCGGACACCGCCGAGCACCTGGCGCGCCGCTTCCCCACGATCGACGCCGCCGTGCGGGCGCACGGCCTGGACTGGTCCCGGGAACCGGTGCCTGTCACCCCGGCGGCGCACTACCTGATGGGCGGGATCGCGACCGACGACCGCGGCCGCACGAGCGTCCCGGGCCTGTACGCCGTGGGCGAGTGCGCGGCCACGGGCGTGCACGGCGCCAACCGGCTGGCCTCCAACTCGCTGCTGGAGGGCGCCGTGTTCGGCGCCCGCACCGCCGAGGCCCTGGCCGGGGACCTGCGGCCCGACGACGTCCGTCGGCCGCACTGGACCCGGCCGCGCCCGACCCGGGCGGGCGCCGCGGCGACCGCGGACCTCCGGGCCGACGGCACCGATCGGACGCATCCCGCTCCGACCTGCGGTGTCCGGCGGCACCCCGCCCGGCTCGCGCCCGGTGGCGTGCTGACCCTGCCGGACCCCGCCGGGGCGGGCGTGCCGTTCGACCGGCAGGCCTTCCAGGCCGCGATGTGGGCCGGCGCCGGCGTCCTGCGGGACGGCTCCGGCCTCGAGGCGCTGGTCCACCGGCTGGCCGCGCTCCGGCCGCCGGGCGCGCTCTCCCGCCACGCGGTCGAGGACCGGAACCTGCTCACCGTAGGACGCGCCGTGGCCGCCGCGGCCCTGCACCGCACCGAGTCCCGGGGCGCCCACTTCCGGGAGGACTGCCCGGTTCCCGAGCCCGCCCGCGCCGGGCGCACCTTCTGGCGCCGGGCGCGGGCGGCACCCCGCAACGGCCATCTGACCACTCCGAGTTCATATACGCACAACGACATGTTCGAGAGGATCTCCGCATGCTGACCCGAGCCGCCATCACCGAGGTCGTGGAACGGGGCCTCGCCGAGGACGCGCCCTGGGGCGACATCACGTCCGAGCTGCTCATTCCCGCCACCGCCCTCGCACGGGCCGAGCTCGTCGCGCGCGAGGACGGCGTATTCTCCGGCGGCCAGGTCTTCGCCGCGGCGTTCGCCGCCGTGGACCCTGCCGTGGCCGTGGAGCTGATCCCCGCCGACGGGGACTCCTTCGCCGCGGGGGACACGCTGGCCGTGGTGGCCGGACCCGCCCGGTCCGTGCTGACCGGCGAGCGCGTGGCCCTGAACCTCACCCAGCGGATGTGCGGGATCGCCACGCTGACGGCCCGCTACGTCGCCGCCGTCGAGGAGACCGTCTCCCGCGTCGAGCAGGCGGCGAACCTCCCGCCCGGCACGATCACCCGGACCCGGGTGGCGGACACCCGCAAGACCACCCCGGGGCTCCGGGCGCTGGAGAAGCACGCCGTGCGCAGCGGCGGCGGGCACAACCACCGGCACTCGCTCTCCGACGCCGTGATGGCCAAGGACAACCACCTGGCGCTGCTCACCGCCGACGGGACCGACCTGACCGGCGCGCTGCGGCAGCTGCGCCGTCGTCTGCCCCACACGGTGCACCTCGAGGTCGAGGTCGACCGGCTGGACCAGATCGAGGCCGTACTGGCCGGAGGCGCGGACACCGTGCTGCTGGACAACTTCTCGGTGGACGACCTCGTGAGCGGCGTGGCGATCATCGACGGCCGCGCGACGGTGGAGGCCTCCGGCGGGGTGAGTCTGGAGACCGTCGGGGAGATCGCCGCCACCGGGGTCGACGTCATCTCGGTGGGCGCGCTCACCCACTCGGCCCGCAATCTGGACCTGGGCCTCGACGTCGTCCTGGACGTCCGGGAGGGCTGACCGTGCTGTACCTCGACGCGGCCGCGACCACTCCCGTGCGGCGTGAGGTCCTGGAGGCCATGTGGCCCTACCTCACCCAGGAGTTCGGCAACGCCTCCAGCCACCACGAGGTGGGCCGCCGGGCACGGGCCGGGCTGGACGCGGCTCGGCAGGCCGTGGCCGAGGTGCTCAACTGCCGGCCCGCGGAGGTGGTCTTCACCTCAGGGGGGACCGAGGCGGACAACCTGGCGGTCAAGGGCATCGCCCTGGCCCGCCGGGACCGGGACGCCTCGACGACCCACGTGGTGACGAGCGCCGTGGAGCACCACGCCGTGCTGGACTCCGGGCGCGACCTGGCCCGCTGGGACGGCTTCGAGGTGACCGAGCTGGGCGTCTCGGCCGAGGGCCTCGTCGACCCCGCCGACCTGGCCGGGGCTGTTCGTCCGGGCACGGCGGTGGTATCCGTGATGCATGCGAACAACGAGACGGGTGCGGTCCAGGCGGTCGCCGAGCTGGCTGCGGTGGCTCGGGCACGGGGAGTCCCGTTCCATACGGATGCGGTCCAGGCGGCCGGGTCGCTGGAGCTGGACGTACAAGCGCTCGACGTGGCGGCGCTGAGCCTCGCCGGGCACAAGATCGGGGCGCCGAAGGGCGTCGGAGCGCTCTACGTGCGCCGGGGCACGCCCCTGCGCCCTCTGATGAGCGGAGGCGGGCACGAGCGCGGCCGGCGTTCGGGCACCTCCGACGTGGCGGGCGCCGTCGGTCTCGCCACGGCCCTGCGGCTGTCCGCCGAGGAGCGGCCGGCGAAGGCGGTGCGCCTGGCCGGGCTGCGGGACCGGCTGATCACCGGGGTCCTGGCCGAGGTGCCCACGGCCCTCCTGACCGGCCCCGACCCGCGGGAGCACCCGGAGTCCCGGCTGCCCGGGCACGCGTCCTTCTGCTTCCCCGGGGTCAACGGCGAGACGGTTCTGGTGGACCTGGAGTCGCGGGGGCTGCTCGTCTCCTCGGGGTCGGCCTGCTCGGCCGGGGACACCGAGCCCTCGCACGTGCTCACGGCGATGGGCTACCCGCCGGATGTCGCCACCACCGCGGTGCGCTTCACCCTCTCCGCCGACATCACGCCGGAGCAGGTGGACGGGATCGTCGCGGCCACGCGGGACGTCGTGCGAAGACTGGGCTCCCCGCACGGCTGAGCCCGCGGCTCAGCCCACCGGCACCGGGTGCTGCGCCCCGTCGTGGCGCACCATGAGCACCGGTTCGCCGGTCGTCTCCACGGTCCGCGTGCTGCCCTCGACCGGTGACCACGGACCCGTGGGACAGGAGCCGGGAGCCGGCCCCTCGGGCACGGCACTCGAGGCGCCGCGGCCGTCGAAGCCCTGCAGCCGGAAGCCGGTGACCGTCCCCCACCACGTGGTCTGCGGCCGGCTCGTGACCGCCCGGGACTCGGTGACGACCAGGTCCGTCCGCTGCGGGACGACCTCCGCCGTCCCGGTGTGGACGCACGACCAGGAGATGCCGGTGACCGACTCGGACTCGGCGACGAACTCCAGCGACGGGGCTTCGGCCCGCAGGGTCGCGTCGTCCCAGCCCAGCGCGGCCCGGACGGCGTTCCCGGTCACGAACCCCGTGCCGTCCTCGCGCAGTCCCGCGTCCGCCCACGGCGGCGCCGCCGCCCCGAGGGCCACCCCCGCCAGGGCCGCCAGTACCGCGATGACCTTCTGCATGTGCCGCCCCGTCTCCCCTGGTCCCCGGCGCCGCTCCCCCGGCGCCTTTCCGAACGCTAATGGATGGGCGGGGGGTGGATCGAGTTCCGTGATCGACCTGTGACCCCGCCATGACATGGGACGACATGCCCGGCCGTGCGGCCGCGCAGACAGCACAGGACCCCCGGACCGTGCGGTCCGGGGGTCCTGCTCGCGGTGGGCGGCGCGCTCCGCGCCGACCGAGCGGGGTGGGGATCAGACGATCGACGTGCCTCCGGTGCGCGCCTTCTCGAAGCGCTGCTGGACGTCGGCCCAGTTCACGATGTTCCAGAAGGCCTTGACGTAGTCGGCCTTGACGTTCTGGTAGTCGAGGTAGAAGGCGTGCTCCCACATGTCCAGCTGCAGCAGCGGGATCGTGGCGACGGGCACGCCGTTCTGCTGGTCGTACATCTGCTCGATGACGAGGTTGCCGCCGATGGGCTCGAAGGCGAGGATTGCCCAGCCGGAGCCCTGGATCGTGGTCGCCGCGGAGGTGAAGTGGGCGCGGAAGGCGTCGAAGGACCCGAAGTGGTCGTCGATCGCCGCGGCCAGCTCACCGGTCGGCTTGTCGCCGCCCTCCGGGGAGAGGTTGTTCCAGAAGATCGAGTGGTTGACGTGGCCGCCGAGGTTGAACTGGAGGTCCTTGGACAGCTTCGCCGCACCGGCGCCGTCGTCGTTGGCGCGGGCCTCGGCCATCTTCTCGAGGGCCGTGTTCGCACCGGCCACGTAGGTGGCGTGGTGCTTGTCGTGGTGCAGCTCCATGATCTTCGCGGAGATGTGGGGCTCGAGCGCCGCGTAGTCGTAGGGAAGATCGGGAAGGGTGTACTTCTCGGCCATAGGAGAATCCTTTCGATAGCTGTCGTGTGGTTCCACACTCGTCCCGCGCGCGCGCAGGGGTCAAGGAGGTTCCGCCACCAGCGTACGGTGCCCGCGGGCGCGCCGTGCCGGGGCTCAGAAGAAGTCGGGTGGGGTCTCGAGCGTGCAGCGGGGCGGGTGCGCCGTGAGCTGGGACGGCACGGTGAACTCGAACTGCCCCGTCTCCAGCAGCCGTTTGAGGTCCCCGAGCTCGGCGCCCAGGTTGCGGCGCACGATCCGCTCGGCCCACGCGGCGAGGCCGGCCCTCGCCGCGGTGAGCCGGCCGTCGACGGTGGTCCGCACCTCGGTGCCCCCGTCCACCGCCGCCCACGTGGTGACCGCCAGGAGATCCACGATCCCCCGGGTGGTCCGGAGCGCCAGCTTCCGCCCCGGTTCCTGTACGGAGACGATCGTGACGTAGGGGAAGCGGAGCGGGCCGACACGGCCGAAGAACTCCACGGAGGTCCCGGTCTGCAGCACCGGTGTGCTGATGGTGGGCACCCCGGCCACACCCCGGTGCCACAGAAGGAAGCAGCCGCTGTCGAGCAGGAAGCGCTCCACCACACAGGGGTCGACGCCGATCACCGCCTGGGCGTCCACGCGGAACGATGCCGGGCCGAGTGCCATTCCAACCTCCATGCCGGTCCCAGGGCCCGGAACGCCGCCGTGCGGGCCCGGAGGCATGGGCGGGAGCCTCCATCCATGCACAGACATTTACTTTAGCGATGGGTCGGACGGTGGGGCCAGTTCTGCGTGCACACCCGGTGGAGAAACTTGTCCACAGGTGTGGACGAGCGTGTGCAAAATTCGAACACGCGTACGCCTGCTCCTCGTCCGGGAGTGGAAATGCACGTCGGAGCAGGGCCCTGGGACGCTCCCCACGCGTAATTCCACCGGTGGAAGTTATCCACGCTGTGGACAATGCCTGTGGAGAAGATGTTGAGAACCCCGGACTCCGGAGGTCATGGAGGGTCGTACAGCGTATTTTCGGTCCGCCCGGACCGGGACGCCGGCCTCCTTCCCGGATCCGGGCGTCCCGGCGTCCCGGCGGCCCGGCGTCGGGGCGGAGCGGCGGGAGCAGCCGCGGTCAGCGGCGGGGACCCAGGCGCGGGGTCCCGGCGGCCGACCCGGCCCGCGACCGGGAGCGTCGGCGGACGAGCACGGAGAGCAGTCCACAGGCGAGGTAGCAGACGAGCACCAGCGCCCAGCCCACGGCGAAGGAGCCGGTGAACTGCAGCAGCACGCCCATGACCAGCGGTCCGGAGCAGAACCCGGCGTAGAGACCCATGGTGACCACACCGGTGGAGGCACCCACCCGTTCCGCCGGCACGGCTCGCATCGCCCCGGACATGACGATCACGCTGACCGCGAGTGCCGCCCCGCCGTGCAGCACCGCGGCCGGCCACACCGCCCACGCCAGTGCCGGATGCAGGGGAGCCAGCACCAGCAGGCCCGCGCTCACGGCCGCCCCCAGGGCCATGCCGGCGAGCAGGACGAATCCGTCGGCGCCCGGCCGGTCCATCACCCGCGCCCACAGCACGCGCGAGGCGATGCCCACCAGCGCGGCGACCGAGACCGTGGCCCCGGCCACGACGACGTCGAGGCCCAGTTCCCGGTGGGCGTAGAGCGGCAGGTAGACGTTGGCCGCCTGCGCCCCCAGGCCGGTCAGCGCCGCCGCGGCCGCGTACGCGCGCACGACGCCGGGCATCGGCGGGCGGCCCCCGGTCCGTCCCGGCGGGTGGGAGGACGACGGCCCTGGCCGGGACACCGGGGCCGGTCTGTCACCGGCGTGGTTCTCCGGGACGGTGCACCACCCGTGCACGAGCAGGAGCAGGACGGCTCCGGCGGCCACGGCCACGGCGGTGCGCCAACCCAGGAGCAGTCCGAGCGCGGGAAAGGTCAGCCCGGCCACCAGCTGGGCGGCCTGCACCCCGGCCTGCTTGACCCCGAGCCAGCTCGCACGCCGGTGGGCGGGCACGTGCAGGCGGATGAGCCGGTTGGTGGCCGGATTGGCCATGACCTGGCCGAGGCCGGAGAGCACCATGGCCAGCAGCAGCACGGTGTAGTCCGGTGCGACGGCGGCGAGGAGCATGGCCAGGACGGCCCCGCCGAACATCACGGCCAGCAGGGTGCGCGCGCCCAGCCGGTCCGCCCATCGGCCGGTCCGCACGGCGGTGACGGCGGCGACGAAGAAGGTCACGGTGGCGAGCAGCCCGAACTGCGCCTCCGTGAGCCGGAGGTCCTGGATCACCAGGGGGCTCATCGCGGAGAGGCTGTGCGTCAGCAGCGGGCCCACCGCCATCGTGGCCGTGAGCACGAGCATGAGGTTCGGCCCCGGGGCCCGCTCCCCCGGCGGGGTCACCGGGCGCGCCCCCTGCGCGGCCGGTCGGCGGCGTGCAGCCCGGCCACGCACGCGACGATGCCGGCCAGGAAGAGGGCCTTGAGCCAGGACATCTGCTCCTGCCCGGTGCCGGCCGCCCACGCGACCGTGAGCACGGCGCCGATCCCGGTCCACACCGCGTAGGCGGTGCCCATCGGCACGACCCGGGCGGCGCGGGCCAGGGTGATCATGCTCAGCACCAGCGCCACCGCGAAGAGCACGGTGGGGCCGAGGCGGGTGAGTCCCTCCGCGGCGCCCAGGGCCGTGGCCCAGACGGCCTCCAGGACCCCGCTCAGGAGCAGCAGCGCCCACGCCCGGGACCGCCGCGCCGCCGCGTCCGGCGACGCGGCGGGAGAGCGCGGGGACGGGGCGGGCGACGACGTGCGGCCGGTCAGCGGAGGTTCAGGCGACAAGCCGCAGTCCGATCACGCAGCCGATGATCCCGAGCACGAGCAGGACCTTGAAGGCGGTGGCGGCCTCCCGGCCGGTGAGCATGGACCAGGCCACGGTGAGGGCTCCGCCGATGCCCACCCACACCGCGTAGGCCGTGCCCGTGGGCAGGCTCGTCATGGCGTGGGCGAGACCGAACAGGCTCAGGGCCGCCGTCACCACGAACACCGCGACCGGGACCGGGCGGCGGAAGCCGTCCGAGGCGGCGAGCGCGGAGGCCCACACCGCCTCCAGGACCCCCGAGAGGACGAGCACGACCCAGGCCCCCACGGGTCAGCGCTTCGGGACCACACGGATCCAGAGGAACCCGTGAGCGTCGATCAGGAGGCCGTGGCGCAGGTCGAGCTCGGTGTTGCCGTGCAGCTCCACGGCCTGGTGCAGGAACCCGGAGAGGGTCTCGCCCGTGACGAACTGGGACCAGTCGGAGAAGTTGGCCAGGCACAGGATCATCGTGTTGCCGCCCGGGCGCTGGTAGCCCAGCACGTGCGGGTTGCGCGTGTCGAAGGGGATGAGGGCGTTGCCGTCGAACTCCGGGGCGCCGCGGCGCAGCTCGACCATCCGGCGGATGCCGCCGAAGATCCGGCCCTGCACGGAGAAGAGCTCGTGGCGCCGCTCGTAGTCCCGGACGGGCCGCGGCGGCCGGTGCACCCATCGGGCGTCACCGGCGTGGGCCGGGTCCTCGGCCCACGCGGGGTCGTTGAGCTGGCCGACCTCGTCGCCCAGGTACAGCAGCGGGACGCCGCCGGTGCTCATCGCGACGGAGTGCGCGAGCAGGATCCGATCCACCGCGGCACCGGGGTCCTCCGCGAGACCGAGCAGGGACGCGGTGGTCCCGCACACGCGGCAGTCGCCGGTGCGCGGATTCTCCTGGAACGGCACCCCGTCGGCGAAGCTGCCGGGGTGCCGGCCGGTGTAGAAGGCGTTGAGGAACCGGCGGTGGTCGTGGCCGTCGACACCGAGCCGGGCCGCGTCCTCGTCGGAGAACGTCCACCCGATGTCGTCGTGGCCCCGCACGTAGTCCACCCACGCGGTGCCCGGCGGCAGGGCGTGGCGCTCCTCGAGGGCCTGGGCCAGCAGCTTGGGCTCGCGGGTGGCCATCGCCTCCCAGGTCAGGGCCATCTGCAGGGGGTTGTAGGAGAGCTGGCACTGGCCGGGCTCGACGTACCGGATCACCTCGTCCGGGTGGACGATCGCCTCGGACTTGAACAGCACCGACGGCGCGGCGATGCGGCACAGCGCGTTGTAGGCCCGCAGCAGCACGTGGGCCTGTGGCAGGGACTCGCACGCGGTGCCCAGCTGCTTCCAGATGAACGCCACCGCGTCCATCCGCAGCACCTCCACGCCCTGGGCGGCGAGGAAGAGCATCTCCGCGGCCATGGCGCGGAACACCGCGGGGTTGGTGTAGTTGAGGTCCCACTGGAAGGAGTAGAACGTGCTCCACACCCACCGGGGGTCCTCCTCGGTGGCGCGGACCCGGGTGAAGGAGCCGGGATGGTCGTCCGGGAAGATCTCACGGGTGGTGCGCTCGAACTGCTCCGGGACGGTGCGGTCCGGGAAGATCCAGTAGTAGTCCTCGTACTCCCTCTCCCCCGCCGCGGCCCGGCGGGCCCACTCGTGCTCGTCGGAGGTGTGGTTGAAGACGAAGTCGAGGACCAGGCTGATGCCGTGGCGGCGCAGTTCCCGGCTCAGCTCGGCGAGCTCCTCCATGGTCCCCAGGCGGGGGTCCACACGGCGGTAGGACGACACCGCGTAGCCGCCGTCCGAGTTGCCCTCCGGGGCCTCGAACAGGGGCATCAGGTGGAGGTAGGTCAGGCCCAGTTCCTGGAAGTACGGGATCTGCTCGCGGATCCCCCGCAGGTTCCCGGCGTACCGGTCGACGTAGCAGACGCCGCCGAGCATCTGCCGCGAGCCGAACCACGCCGGGTCCTGCTCCCGGCGTGCGTCCAGGGCCTTGAGGTCGTCGGGGCGCTCGGCCCAGGAGCACGCCAGCTGCAGGCCGAGCTCGGTGAGCTGCTCCAGGAAGTCCTCGCGGTGGCCGTAGACCTCGGCGAAGAGCAGCGTCAGCCGGGGGAAGTGCTCGTCGAACCGTCGGTCGAAGTCCTTCCAGCCGGTCTCCGGCAGTTCGGCCGGACGGCGTTCGCGCACCTGCTGGCGCACGCACTCGGTGATCACACGGGCCTGGTTCTCGTGCGAGAGACCCGGGATCCCGGGCGGACTGGTGTTCGGCACACTGCTCCTTCGGTCGTCCACTCCTGGGCGGGGCGGTCTCCGAACTCGAGATCCTCCTTGACGACGAGCCCTCGGATGGTCACGGGCACATCCCGCGCGCGTCGGCAGGGGGCGGCCCGCACCTCAGCATACTGATGCGCTCCCGGGTTTTCAGCGGATGACCGGCACACCCCTCCACATCCCTGTGCACAGAGTTGTCCACAGGTGTGGACGGACTCTGGGGACAGCGGGGAAAACCGGCCGCTGCCGCCGTGTCCGCCCTGGCGGACGGCGGATCCGGCGGTGCCGGGCCGGGGGACGCGCATGTGGAGAACCCTGTGCAGGGCGGGTGGCGGTGCGGCGGCACCCGCCCTCGCCGGCACCGGGACCACGGCGGTGGACACGCCGGTGCCCCGGGGGCGTTCCCGCCCCCCGGGCACCGGCGTGTCCACCGGGCACCCGCAC
>NZ_LDNX01000044.1:0-10778 GCF_001027955.1 Kocuria sp. SM24M-10
CACTGAACGCCGCGGCGCCGCCCCCCCCCCCCGGCACCCCGCCCGGCTGCGGCGCTCCGCCCCGCCGGACCCCTTGGTGGCCCATCCCGTTGTGCCGAGTCCCCCATGTCCTCGCAAGTCCCCCCGATCGGACGGGGGGACTTGCGAGGACATGGGGGACTCGGCGGTGCGGACCGGTGGGGAGGGGGGACCCGGTACCGGCGGCGGGGTGCGCGGGGGCACGTGGGCACGTGGGTACGTGGGTACATGGGTACGTGGGTACATGGGGGGGATGCCAGGGTGGGTGAGGGCGGGCGAGGGCGCGTGGGGGGCGGCTAGAGTGGGCGGGTGCAGAAACTGCTCGTGCTCGCCGCCCACCCGCTGGAGACCAAGTACTTCCCGGACGACATCGACCTGGTCCTGACCGGCGTCGGGATGTCGGCGGCGGCGGTGCACACCACCGAGGCGGTGCTCACCCGCTGCCCGGACCCCGCGCGGCGGGCGGAGCTGACGGTGCTCAACATCGGCAGCGCCGGAGCGCTGCGGGACGGGCTGCACGGGGTGCACGAGCCCTCCCGGATCATCAACCGGGACGTGGACGAGCAGCTGCTGCGCGCGGCCGGGATCCCCGTGGACAACATCATCGAGCTCGGCGGCGAAGGCCCGGTCCTCGCCACCGGGGACTCGTTCGTGGCCGGCGGGCCCGCCCGGGACGCCCTGGCCGCCCGGGCCGACCTCGTGGACATGGAGGGCTGGGCGATCGCGGTGGCCTGCCGGCACCTGGGCGTGCGGCTGCGGATGGTCAAGCACGTCTCCGACGCCGCCGACGAGGCCGCGCTCGCGTGGGCCGAGAAGGTCGAGGTCAGTGCGGTGGCCCTGGGGCAGTGGTTCCGCGCCAGCGGCATCGCCGCGCGCTGACCCGCGACTAGACTGGGGCCCAGCATGAAACTACTCCGCCAGCGCGAGTCCCTGGGCGCCCAGCAGGACTACGAGAGCGCCATGACCCTCCTCGCCGACGTCCGCCGCAGCGGTCCCGTGCTGCGCCTCTACGAACCGGCGCCCACGGTCGCCTTCGGCCGCCGGGACGAGCTGCGCCCGGGCTTCGCCGACGCCGCCCGGGCCGCCCGGGAGAGCGGCTTCGAGCCCCTGGTCCGGCGGGTGGGCGGGCGCGCGGCGGCCTACCACGGCGGGTGCCTGATCGTGGACCACCTGGAGGCGGCCGAGGACCCGACCACGGGCATCCAGGACCGCTACCGCCTGTTCGGGGACATGCTCGTGGCGGCCCTGGAGGAGCTCGAGGTCGAGGCCGACGTCGGGGAGATCCCCGGCGAGTACTGCGCCGGGGAGCACAGTGTGCACGGGACGCACCCGGCGTCGTCGTCGGCCCCGGGCCGGAAGGTGAAGCTGGCCGGCACCGCCCAGCGGGTGGTCGCGGGCGCCTGGTACTTCAGCACCGTGCTGGTGGTCGAGCAGTCCGAGCCCATCCGCTCGGTGCTCACCGACGTCTACGCCGCCCTGGACCTGGAGTGGGACCCCGCGACCGCGGGGGCCGTGGACGACCTGCGCCCGGGCACCACCGTGGCCGACGTCGAGCGCGGGATCCGCAAGGTGTACGGCATGTACTCCGAGTACCTGGGGTACGGGCCGCTCACCGACTGAGCCCCGGCCGCGGGCCGGGCAGACCGAGGAGGCAGCAGATGTGCGGACGCTACGTCATCGCCCGGGCCGTGGGCGACCTCGTGGCCGAGACCGGGGCCGTCCCGGACGAGAGCCTCGGCGAGGCCGACTCCGAGCGGCTGCGGGCCAACTGGAACACCGCCCCGACCACCGACGTGCCGATCGTCCTGGAGCGCCTGGCGGGCGGGGACGGCCGGGACGACGGCGGGGAGCTGGTGCGCGAGCTGCACGTGGCCCGCTGGGGACTGGTCCCGGGCTGGGCCAAGGACCCCGCGGTCGGGTCGAAGATGTTCAACGCCCGGTCGGAGACCGTCCTGGAGAAGCCGTCCTTCCGCAAGGCGGTCCGCGCCCGCCGGTGCGCGGTCCCCGCCAACGGCTACTACGAGTGGAAGCGCGAGCCGGGCCCCGGCAAGGGCGGGCGCAAGCAGCCCTACTACGTCCACCCGGCCGACCCGGAGGAGACCATCTGGTTCGCCGGGGTCTACGAGTGGTGGCGGGTGCCCGAGGGCGCGGAGCTGCACTCGGCGGCCCTGCAGCCCGGCCGGGACGGCGGGGGCAGCACGTGGCTGCTGTCCTGCTCGATCCTCACCACCGACTCCCCGGAGCCCTCCGCCGAGCACCCCGTGCTGGGCGAGCTGCACGAGCTGCACGACCGGATGCCGATCCCGCTGGCCCCCGAGCACGTCGACGACTGGCTGCGCCCGGGGGAGGACGACGCCCCGCAGCTGGTGGACCTGGTCCGGGCCGAGGCGCACCGGACGGCCGCCCGGTGGGTGCTGGACCCGGTGGACCCGGCCGTCGGCAACGTGCGCAACAACTCCCCGGAGCTCGTCCTCCCGCAGCGGAGCCTGTTCTGAGCGCCGGGGAGGCCCTCCGCCGGATCCGCGACTTCGTGCGGACCCACGGCGGCGGGGTCGTGGCGACCAACAGCGGCACCGGCTGCCCCGAGTCCGCGTGGATCAACCTCACGGCCCACGAGGACGGGCGGCTGGTCTTCGGCACGAACGAGCGCAGCCGCAAGTACGCGAACCTGCGGGCCGACCCCCGGGTCTCCCTCGTGGTGGTCTCGGGGGACGGCCAGGAGTTCCAGGTCGAGGGGCGCGCCGCGGTGCTCGAGGGCCCCGCGGCGCAGGACGCCGGCGAGCTGCTGGAGTCCCGTCACCCGGGCGCCACGGGCAAGGACAGCACCCGGCTCGTGGCCGTGCGCCTGCACTGGGCCCGTTTCGTGGACGTCGCGGCCGACCCCCCGGTCCGGGAGGACCTCACCCTGTGAGCCCGGCTCCGCCGCGGCTCAGACGTAGTCCGTCTCGGGGACCCAGCGGTTGAAGTCGAGCGTCAGGTACAGCGCGAGCGCCGCCGCGTTGTCCTCCGCGATGCGCAGGCTCACCTGGTCGTAGCCGTTGTCGTAGAGGGTGCTCATGGCGCAGCGCACCAGCTGCTCGGCCAGGCCCTGCCGGCGGCGGGAGGCCGCCGTGAACAGCTCGAAGATGTAGGGGGTGTCGGGCAGGTCGTCGCCGACGCGCCGGGCCAGGACCAGGGCCGCGGCCACGACGGTCCCGTCGTCGTCCACCACCACCGGCGAGGCCTCGGGCAGGAAGGGCCCGTACTCGCCGTCGAAGACGCCCCGGATCACCGTGCGCGCCTCCTCGAGGCTGGAGACCCCGCCCTGCTCGTAGGAGGAGTAGTAGAGCTGGGCGAGGCTCTCGGCGTCCTCCGGGGTGGCCGGACGCAGGGACACGGCAGGAGTCCTGGTGTTCTCCGCCGTGTGGGCGATCAGCGTGATGGTTCCGGTCATGGAGGCCTCCGTGATGTCGGCGCCGGGTGATCCGGCGTGGGTCGGGCGAGGGGACAGGGGACGACCCGGGGGGTCTCGCGGGGCAAGCCCTCCGTGCTTTCAGCGTATCCATTTCGCTGGTCTTGTCCATGCTTCCCCGGTGGCTCCCCCGGTGCTCCCTCGGTGCTGCCCCGGCGCTCCCCGGGCGCGGGGCAGGGCGGCGGCCGGCCCGTGCGGACGCGGCCGCCGATGGGGAACACGTGTTCCGCCAGGACCATGCCGAGGGTTAGCCTGTCGTACAGGTGTTCTAGCTTCCAGGGGACAGGGCGCGCCGCGCGGCGGGCGCCGGGACCGAGGAGGGGAGGGGCCGTCGTGGGCTTTCTGACGGAGGGCGTCGAGGTGGACTGCGACGCCGGCGGCGTGCCGGTGACCGTGCGCTGGCGCGGACGGGGCTACCGGGTGGCGCAGGACCCCGTGCGCTGGTACGAGCGCCGGGCGTGGTGGGCCGAGGACGCCCGGCTGCCCAAGGACCGCGGGATCGGGGCGGTGGACCAGCAGATGTGGCGGGTCCAGGTCCAGCTCACCGTCCGCTCGGAGCTGCTGACCCTCGAGCTCGTCCACACCCTCGACACCGGTCGCTGGCGGCTGCTGGCGGCCACCAGCGCCTCGGGGGCCCAGGTGGTGCGCTGCGCCTAGGGGCGCCGGCCACCGCGCCCCGGGCGCATAGGATCGGAGGGCAGGGCCCGCCCGCCGCGCGCGGGGGAGCCCGGAGGCGCAGCATCCGCGGCACAGAAAGGCGGCACCCGTGAGACTCGGCACCGTGCGACGGAACGGCACCACCCAGGCCTTCCGCCAGGAGGCGGGGGAGACCGTCTACCTGCCCGTCCCCGACGTCGGGGCCCTCCTCGCCGGGGGCGACCTGCGGCCGGCCGGGGAGCCGGGTCCCGCGCCCGCCCCGGAGGAGCTGGCGACGCCCGTGCTGCGCCCCGGCAAGATCCTGTGCGCGGGGCTCAACTACTACGACCACGCGGAGGAGGTGGGCCAGGAGATCCCGGAGCACCCCACGATCTTCGCGAAGTACGCCACCGCGCTCATCGGCCCCACCGACCCCATCGCCATGCCGGAGGAGTCCGAGAAGATCGACTGGGAGGCCGAGCTGACCGCGGTGATCGGCTCGCCCCTGCGCCACGCCACGCCGGAGCAGGCCCGCGCCGCCGTCGCCGGGTACACGATCATGAACGACATCTCCGTGCGGGACTGGCAGGGCCGGACCTCCGAGTGGTTCCAGGGCAAGAACTTCGACCGCACCACCCCGGTGGGCCCCGTGGTCGTGACCCCGGACGAGGTCGACCCCGAGGCGGGGCTGGCCGTGCGCTGCAGCGTCGACGGCGTGCTCCACCAGGACTCCCGCACCGACCGGATGATCTTCTCCGCCGTGGCGCTGGTCGAGTACCTCAGCCGGTTCCTGACCCTCGAGCCCGGGGACCTCGTGGCCTGCGGCACCCCCGCCGGGGTGGGCCTGGCCAAGAAGCCCCGCCGGATCTGGCTGCGCGACGGCCAGGAGGTCGTCACCGAGATCGAGGGCATCGGGCAGCTGCGCAACGTCTGCACCCCCGCCGAGGAGCTCCTGGTCCGGACCTCCTGACCCGGGCCTCCCGACCCGGCCCGGCCGACCGGGCCGGCCGACGCCACCCATCCCGACCCGACCCCGACCGGAGGGCCCCATGGCGACCATCGGCTTCCACGCCTCCCACGAGCAGATCCCGCCCGAGCAGCTGCTGCGCGACGTCCGGCACGCCGAGCAGGCCGGCTTCGGCGCCGCCATGTGCTCCGACCACCTGGAGCCGTGGTCCCCGCGTCAGGGCCACTCCGGCTTCGCCCTGTCCTGGCTGGGCGCGGCGCTGGCCACCACGGCCCTGCCGTTCGGGTTCGTGCACGCCCCGGGCCGGCGCTACCACCCCGTGGTCACCGCCCAGGCCACGGCCACGCTCGCCCGCATGTTCCCCGGCCGGCTCTGGGCCGCCCTGGGCAGCGGGCAGCGGCTCAACGAGCGCCCGGTCAGCCCCGAGTGGCCGGGAAAGGAGCAGCGCCAGCAGTTCCTCGAGGCGAGCTTCGACGTCGTCCGCCGTCTGCACGCCGGGGAGGAGGTCAGCCGCCGCGCACCGCTGCACGCCGACCGTGCCCGGGTCTGGGACCCCCCGGAGGTCGCGCCGCCGCTGCTGGTGGCCGCCCTCACCCCGGCCACCGTCCGCCGCTTCGCCCCCGTGGCCGACGGGTTCATCACCGTCAACCAGCCCCTCGAGGACCTGCGGCGGATGCTCGGGACGTGGCGCGAGGCCGGCGGCACCGGGCGGGCCGCGCTGCAGGTGCACCTGAGCTGGGCGCCCTCCCCGGAGCAGGCCCGGGCCATCGCCTTCGAGCAGTGGCGCACCAACGTCTTCGACCCCGTCACCATGGCCGAGCTCGCCTCCCCGCAGGACTACCAGCGCAAGGCGGTCCAGCAGGACGTCGGGGACGAGCAGATCGCCGGGGCGGTCAACGTCTCCGCCGACCTCGGCCGGCACGCGCAGTGGCTGCACGAGTACGCCGAGCTCGGCTTCGACGAGATCCACCTGCACCACGTGGGGCAGGAGCAGGCGGCCTTCCTCGACGCCTTCGGGGACGCCGTGCTGCCCCAGTTCGCCGCTGCGTGACCCGCCCCGGCGTTTGCAATTGACTTAAGTTCGAACACATATTCGAATACCGGTGTGAGCTTTCCGCACCTGCACGTCGCCACCGCCTTCAGCGCCCACTACGGGGTGAGCCGGCCCTCCGCCCTCGTCGCCGCGGCCGCCGCGGACGGCGCGGAGGTGCTCGCCTGCACCGACCGGGACGGCCTCTACGGCGCGGTCAAGCACCTGGACGCGTGCCGGGAGCACGGCATCGACCCCGTCCTGGGCGCCGACCTCGCCCTGTACGGCCCCGGACGCGAGCGCGTCCTCGGCCGCGTGCTGGTCCTCGCCGCCGGCGGGACCGCCGGCGCCGGCTACGCCGCCCTGTGCCGGCTCGTCTCCGCCGCCCACGCCGGCGGCGTCCCGGCCGGGGTGGACCCGGACCAGATCGCCGCCCACGCCGTCCGCCCCGGGCGCACCGGCCCCCTGCTGACCGTGCTGCTCGGGCCGGCCTCCGACGTCGGTCAGGCGCTCGCCGCCCGCCGCTACCGCGCCGGCCGCGCCGCCCTGGCCCGCTGGCGGGCCCGGCTGCCGGCGGAGGCGCTCGCCGTGGAGGTGGTCACCCACCTGGCCGCCCCCGGCACCGCGTGCAGCACCTCCCACGCGGCCCGGCTGCTGCGCGCCGCCGCCGAGGCGGGGCTGACCCCCGTGCTGACCAACGCGGTGCGCTACGCCACCCCCGCCGAGGCGGCGACCGCCGACGTCCTCGACGCCGCCCGCGCCCTCACCCCGCTCGAGGCCCTCGGTCGGGCCGGTCCGCCCGGCAGCGGGGCCGCCGACCGGAGGGCGCCCCCGGCGGAGCCGCTGCAGCCCAACGGCCAGGGCTGGCTCAAGTCCACCCGGCAGATGCGCTCGCTGGCCGCGGAGATCGCCCGGGCCGCCGACCTCGGGACCGCGGGCGCCACGGCCCTGCTGGCGGGCACCCAGCGGATCGCCGACCGCAGCCGCCTGGACCCGGTGGCCGACTGCGGGTGGGGCCGCCCGGTGGTGCCCGAGGCCTCCGTGCTGGGCCTGCGGCGCCCGGCGCCCGCGGAGCTGCGGGCCCGCTGCGAGGACGGTCTGGCGCGGCGCTACCCGGGCCGCCGGGCGAGCCCGGCGGTGCGGTCCCGGCTGGACCGGGAGCTGGGGGTGATCGGGGAGCTGGGCTTCGCCTCCTACTTCCTCACCGTGGCCGAGGTCTCGGCGATGATCGGGGCGGTGGGCGTCCGGCACGCCGCCCGCGGCTCCGGGGTCTCCTCGCTCGTCAACTACCTGCTCGACGTCTCCCAGGTGGACCCCCTGGAGCACGACCTGCTCTTCGAGCGCTTCCTCTCGCCCCACCGCTCGACCCTGCCGGACATCGACATCGACGTCGAGTCCGCCCAGCGCCACCGCGTCTACCGGAAGATCTTCGACCGCTTCGGCGCGGAGCGGGTGAGCCTCATGAGCATGCAGAACGCCTACCGGGCCCGCGGCGCCGTCCGGGACGCGGGGCTGGCGCTCGGGCTGGACCCCGAGACCGTGGACACGGTGGCCAAGCAGCTGTGGCACCTGCCGGCCTCGACCCTGCGCGAGACCCTCGCCCGCCAGCCGGAGCTGCGGGAGTTCGCCGAGCAGGTGTCCCGGGAGAAGCAGCTGGACCTGCTCGTGGACCTCACTGAGCGCCTGGACCGCCTGCCCCGGCACATCTCCATGCACCCGTGCGGGGTGATCCTGGGGGATTGCTCCCTCCTGGACCGCACCCCGGTGCAGACCGGCGGGGCCGGGATGCCGATGAGCCAGTTCGACAAGCACGACATGGACCCCATGGGCATGCTCAAGCTCGACGTCCTCGGCGTGCGGATGCAGTCCGCCCTCGCCCACGCCGTCGAGGAGGTGGCCCGCATCCACCCGGGACGGCCCCGCCTGGACCTGGAGTCCGTCCCCGTCGACGACGAGGCCACGTTCGAGCTCATCCGCTCGACCCACACCCTGGGCTGCTTCCAGATCGAGTCCCCGGGCCAGCGCGAGCTCATCGGCAAGATGGCGCCGACGAGCTTCGGCGACCTCATCGTGGACATCTCCCTCTTCCGTCCCGGCCCCATGCACTCGGACATGGTCCGGCCCTATCTGGAGCACCGCCACGGCTGGTCGCGGCCCGCCTCCGTCCACCCGCGCCTCGACCCGATCCTCGCGGAGACCCACGGGGTGACCGTCTTCCACGAGCAGGTCCTGCGCATCCTCCACGCCTTCACCGGCTGCGGTCTCGCCCGGGCCGACGAGCTGCGCCGCCTGCTCGGCTCCGACCGGCAGCTCGAGGTGGAGACGTACTTCCGGGAGCGGGCCCGGGAGCAGGAGTACCCGCTGGACGTCGTGGACCGGGTGTGGGGGATCCTGGCGGCCTTCGGCTCGTTCGGCTTCTGCAAGGCCCACGGGGCGGCCTTCGCGGTGCCCACCTACCAGTCCGCGTGGCTGAAGGCCCACCACCCGGAGGCCTTCCTGGCCGGGCTCTGGGAGCACGACCCCGGGATGTACCCCAAGCGCCTGCTCGTGGGGGAGGCGCGGCGGATGGGCATCCCGGTCCTGCCGGTGGACGTCAACCGCTCCGACGAGCACTACCGGGTGGAGCGGCTGACGGAGGACCCCGGGCGCCTGGGGGTGCGCCTGGCCCTGACGGGCATCCACGGGGTCTCGCAGGCCGAGGTGCGCCGGATCGTGGCCGGGCAGCCCTACGCCTCCCTCGCGGACCTGCGGCAGCGGGCCCGCCCCGCTCGGCGCACCCTCGAGCGCCTCGCCGCCGTCGGCGCCTTCGACGGCCTGCTGCGCCGCTCCGGGGGGACCGCCTCCCGCGCCGACCTGGTGCACGCCCTGCGCGTCCGGGCGGACAGCGCCCGCCCGCCCCGGGACCCCGGGAGCCGGGAGGTCCAGGGGCAGCTGGCCCTGGACCTGGGGGACCTGGAGCTGCGGGGCCTGCCCGCGGAGCGGCCCGAGCCCACCGTCGAGGAGAAGGTGCGCGCCGAGCTGGACCTGCTCGCGGTCGACGTCTCGGCGCACCTCCTGGACAGCTGGGCGCCCCTGCTGCGGGAGCTGGGGGTCGTGCCCGCCGAGCGGCTGCTGGAACTGCGCAACCGCTCCGAGGTGCTCGTGGCGGGGGTTCGGGTCTCGACCATGACCCCGCCCATGCGCAGCGGCCGGCGGGTGGTCTTCGTCAGTCTCGACGACGGCACGGGCGCGGTGGACTGCGCGTTCTTCCCCGACGCCCAGGAGCGCTCGGGGCAGCACCTGTTCGGCACGCGGCTGCTGCTGGTGCGCGGGCGCATCCGGCGCACCGGCCCCCGCGGGATCAGCCTCAGCGCGGAGCAGGCCTGGGACCTCGCCGACCCGGCGACCCCGGCGGCCGTCCGCGCCCCGGTCCGCCCATCGGTCCGCGCCCCCGCCCGGTGAGCGGACCGGTGGGCGGACCGGTGGGGGGACCGGGGCCGGGGCATCATGCGCCGGAGGCCGACGCGGATCCAGCAGTTTCACTCTGGGAGAATCCATTGGCCAGCGGGCTGATAGCCAGTATGGTTACTAATAACAGCGGATGAGCTGCACCCCGCCCCCCGGCGGGGTTCGTCCGCGGCGGGCCCCTACCGGGTGCCTGTTCTCCAGCAGATCAAGAGAAGGAGTTCTCATGGCTACGTACGACGTCAACGCACTGCTCTCGGCCACCGCCTACGACTCGGACGGTGACAAGATCGGCAAGGTCGAGCAGGTCTTCCTGGACGACAACACCGAGGAGGTCACCTTCGTGACCGTCAACACCGGTCTGTTCGGCACCAAGGAGAGCTTCGTCCCGGTCGAGGGCGCCCGGCAGGACGGCGACCGCCTCGTGCTCCCCTACGCCAAGGGTGTGGTCAAGGACGCCCCGAACGTGGACGCGGACCAGCACCTCTCCCCGGCCGAGGAGGAGGAGATCTACCGCTACTACAAGATGAACTACTCCGGCACCGGCGGCGACCGCGACACCCGGACGGACTACGCCACGACCGACTACACCGGCACCGGCACCACCGGCCGTGACGCCGGCGACACGCTCGACACCGACCGCAACGCCGTGCCCGGCGGGGGCACCGCCGGCTACGCCGAGGTCGACCGCGACGCCACCGACCGCAACAGCACCGCCGGGATCGCCGACGTGGACCGCAGCGTCACCGACCGTGACCTCACGGACCGTGATCGTGACCTGCCCGACCGTGATCGTGACCTGACCGACCGTGACGACACCGGTGTGGTCCGCCACGAGGAGCAGCTGCACGTCGGCAAGGAGCAGCAGGAGACCGGCCGCGCCCGCCTGCGCAAGTACGTGGTGACCGAGCACGAGACCGTCGATGTCCCCGTCGAGCGCGAGGAGGTCCGGGTCGAGCGCACTCCGCTCAGCGGCACCGAGGCCACCACCGGCACCATCGGCGAGGACGACGTCGAGGTGACCCTCCACGAGGAGCGCCCCGTCGTCGCCAAGGAGACCGTGGGCGTCGAGAAGGTCGGGATCGAGAAGGAGACCGTCCGCGACACCGAGCGCGTCGACGCCGACGTCCGCAAGGAGCAGGTCGAGGTCGAGACCGACGCCGAGCGCGGCACCGGCCTCACCGACCGCGATCGCCGCGACCGCATCTGATCGCACCCAGCGTCCCGGGCCC
>NZ_LDNX01000045.1:0-2800 GCF_001027955.1 Kocuria sp. SM24M-10
GGCGGCGGGCACGGTCCCCGTGGCGGGCCGGGGCGCCCGCGCTCGCTCCGGGCGCCGACCGCGGGCGGGAGCTCAGGCGGTGGGGTCGCGCCCCTCCGTCAGGGCGTCCCAGGAGTCGATCTCGTCCCCGCGCCCGGCGGTCGCGCCCGGGGCGGCTTCCGTGCCGGTGCGCTCGTAGCGCCGGGCCGTGGTCCAGGACCGCCCCGCCAGCAGGGACCACGCGCCGCACAGGGCGACCAGCACGGCCGCGGCCGCGGCGAGCCACGGCCAGAGGGTCAGGGCGAACTCGCCGCCGGCGTTGACCATGCCCGTGGTCTCCCCCACCGTGGTCTGCGCGGCGCCGGCCGGGTCCGCCAGCACGGCCACGGACGCGGCCAGGGCGCCCAGGCCGGCCAGGACGACCACCACGGACACCACCGCGCGCAGCACGCGCCCGGAGATGGCCGTGGTGAGGGCGCCGGCGGCCGCGACCAGCCCCAGGGCGGTGACTGCAGGGGCGGCGTCGGAGCCGGCGACGTCCACGGTCACGGGTTCGAGGGTGGTCTGCACCGTGGCGGAGACCCACGTGGCCGCCGAGCAGCCGAAGACCGCGAGCGCGGCGACCAGCGTGGCCAGCACCACCGTGGACCGGCGGGAGAGCCGCGAGCGCCGGGACGCCGTGGCCTCAGCCACGCCCGGCACCGGCGCCCGGGACGGCCGTGCGCTCGAGGTCGAGCTCGTGCAGCCGCTCGGCGAGCAGGACCGCCCGCAGCGGGGCGGTCGCCTTGTTCAGGGACTCGAGGGCCTCGGTCTCGGGGTCGGAGTCGGCGACGATGCCGCCGCCGGCCTGGACGTAGGCCTTGCCGTCCACGAGCAGCGCGGTGCGGATGGCGATGGCCATGTCCATGTCCCCGGCGAAGTCCAGGTAGCCGACCACCCCGCCGTAGACGGCCCGGCGCAGCGGCTCGTACTCGTCGAGCAGCCGCAGGGCGCGCGGCTTGGGCGCACCGGAGAGGGTGCCGGCGGGGAAGGTCGCGGCGAGGACGTCGTAGGCGGTGGCGTCCGGGCGCATCCGCCCGACGACGTTGGAGCACAGGTGCATGATGTGGCTGAAGCGCTCGACCTCCATGAACTCGGTGACCTCCACGGAGCCCGGAACGGCGATCTTGGAGATGTCGTTGCGGGCGAGGTCCACGAGCATGAGGTGCTCGGAGCGCTCCTTCTCGTCCTGGAGCAGGTCCCGCTCGAGGGCGAGGTCCTCCTCCACGGTGCGTCCGCGGGGGCGGGACCCGGCGATGGGGTGGGTGACGGCCTGGTCCCCGGTCACGGTCACGAGCGCCTCCGGCGAGGAGCCGACGACCGAGAAGGGGCGCCCGTCGGCGTCCTCGAAGCTGTACAGGTACATGTAGGGGCTGGGGTTGATCGCCCGCAGCATGCGGTAGACGTCGAGGGAGTCGGCCGTGCACTCCGTCTCGAAGCGGCGGGAGACCACGACCTGGAAGATGTCCCCGTCCACGATCGCCTTCTTGCCCTCCACGATGGAGTTCATGAACAGCGTGCGGTCCCAGCTCTGGGCGACCTTGGCCTCGAGGTCGCCGCGGATCTCGTCGGCGCCGGTGAGCGTCGAGGCGGTGACGTGGTCCACGGGCCGGGCGAGCTTCTCGAGCATCGCGTGCACCCGCTCCACGGCGTCCGCCCACGCCTCGTCGACGCGCTCGTCGGTGTCGTCGAAGTTGATGGCGTTGGCCACGAGCAGGACGGTGCCGTCGGTGTTGTCGTGGACGGCGATGTCGGAGACGAGGTTCATGGCCAGCTCGGGCAGGTGCAGGTCGTCCTCGGGCGGGTGCGGGAGCTTCTCCCAGCGGCGCACGGCCTCCCAGCCCACGAACCCCACGAGCCCGGAGGTCAGCGGGGGGACGTCCTCGAAGCGCTCCGTGTGCAGCAGCGCCATGGTGTCCCGCAGGGCCTCGACCGGGCTGCCCCCGGTGGGGGCGCCGGCGGGTGCCCGGCCGATCCAGTGGGCCTGCCCGTCCTTGGCGGTCAGGGTGGCCCGGGAGTTCGCGCCGACGAACGAGTAGCGGGACCAGACCCCGCCCTCGGCCGCGGACTCCATGAGGAACGTGCCGGGACGGGCGGCGCCGTCCTCGAGCGCGAGCGCACGGTAGAGGCCGATCGGGGTCACGGCGTCCGCGAGGATCTTGACGCGCACGGGGATGACGCGCCGCTGCGCGGCGAGCGCGCGGAACTCTTCGAGGGTGGGGCTGATGGTGCCCAGGTCCTGCATGGGTGTCGACCTGACTTCCTGGTGGCGGAGGAGGAGAGCGGGGGGTGCGGCTCAGACGGCGGCGGCGGCGCCGAGGTCGCGGCCGTCGAAGCAGCTGCGGGTGCCGGTGTGGCAGGCGGCGCCGGTCTGGTCGACCTGCACGAGCAGGGCGTCGCCGTCGCAGTCCAGGCTCACGCGGTGCACGCGCTGGACGTGCCCGGAGGTGTCGCCCTTGCGCCAGTACTCCTGGCGGGACCGGGACCAGAACGTCACGCGGCCCTCCGTGAGGGTGCGGCGCAGGGCCTCGTCGTCCATCCAGCCCAGCATCAGCACCTCCTTGGTGTCGTGCTGCTGGACCACGGCGGCCACGAGACCGGCCGGGTCCCGCTTGAGGCGCGCCGCCACGGCGGGATCGAGGACGGCGGTTCCGGGTGCGGGGCTCTGCTGGTTCATCGCCCCCATCCTATCGACCTGTTCCGGGGGGACGGGTCCCCGGCCTCGGCGGCCAGGGGCCCGGGGGCCGGAGCCGCGGGAGCCGTGACCCCGGTGCCGGGGGCC